>CAWVTC010000028.1:0-14739 GCA_963933025.1 uncultured Dehalococcoidia bacterium
CCCATTCAAGTTCCATATACTCTTTCGAGATATAACGTTCTTTAGGGATAAGCTCCGTGCCAAGTTCTGGCTCGAATGCTTTTTCCATCGGTGTTCCGGTACGTCGTGATTCTGTAACCATAGTTGTCTCCGTTTTAGGCGGTATTCGCCCAATCATGTATATATACTAGAGATGCTGCCAGCATGCCTCTAACATGTCAAACAGGCTGGTAATATTAATGGTAAGTTCCTGGCGTAGGAGTGATCTCCACATCCATTTTTTCGGGTTCTAGACCCAAGGAGATCAATACTTTTGAAAGTGCTAAAAATAACCCCACACCTAGAGACATCTCTACGATTTGTTCATCATTAAAATGGTTACGCAATTCTTTCTGTAGGGATTCTGAAACTTGTCTAGGGTCACCAACTATGGCATCTGTTAATTGAAGTGCAGCTTTATCTCGTTCTGATAGTGTTGAATCTGCATAATCGTCTTCAATTTGTTCGATGTGTTCCTCTGTCAAGCCTTGCTCTCGCGCCACGGCGAAGCGAACTTGTTTTCAGAAGCCACAGTCGGTAACGCGTGCATTTCGCATTCGTGTAATTTCTTTCGTACGATGATCCAATTCGTTTGAACCCCAAAATGCTGCATATAGTGTTCCAAATGCCTCTGCAAGTTCGGGCTGATGAGCCAGTGTTGTTCCGAAGTTTGGCTTTTGGTCAGGTATAGCTGATTGTACTCGTGGTTTTGTAGACATTATGACTCCTTAAAGTATTGCTTGTTTAGCACCAGCTGGTGCCTTTCCATCTGATGTTCCTGATTCAATCGCAAGCACGATGCGTAGTCTGCAATTTGCATCAAAGAGTCCACAGGCAACTGTAAGTGCTACTACCTCGGCTTCGGTGAGGTAGTCACGGATTTTTTTGAATTCTTCGTCTGTAATATCGTGATGTTGCCAAGGTATTTTTTCGGCGAATGTTAAAACGGCCCGTTCAGTTGGGGAAAATAAGGTGCTTTCCTTCCAGTTTTCCAAATCTTCAATTTGTGCATCAGTTACTTTTGCAGCACTGTGCCTGACGGCCCATTCGGATTTACAATCATGTACTTGGGCAATCCGCAAACGACATAGTTCTAATAATTTTGGAGAAACCAATTCAGCATCCCAAAGTTTTCCATAGAAAGTTCGATAAAGATCCCGTAGCTCAGGACGTATACCTAGCAATTCATCATACGGATGATCGCCTAGTGGTTTTGTTAGCCAACTCATTTCATTATTCTCAGCTCTTATGCAGGCTTCTGCAAGCTAATGTTTGTTTAATTTAGGTATCTTTATTCTACCAAGTCTTCTAGCCACTTCAGTGACTTTCTCTGCAAAATCAGAAGGATGTAACCCAGACGTTTCCATTTCAAGGATTAACATTGACAAAATAATGTAAAGTGTCCGTAGGCGTACCGCTTCACGCACAAACCATTCATGGGGAATATTTCCTTGTTCTAACATGTTAGTTAGTTCTTCTAATTCGTAGATTCCACCCTTTTTTGCATATGCTAATGTTGCAAGGGTCGCCATCGCTCGTGGATCTAAGTCTGATCTATGAAACCCTCCAGCAGAGCTTGCTGGGAATCGACGCATTCCAGATTGCGCCTCTTTGCGTATACGATCAGTATCTTTTTGTACTAATTTTATTGTTTCGTCAGGATCCGCCAATTCGGTTTCCAGCTTTGTCCCTCCTGAAAGAAGTTGTTCAGCTGCTTCCAAGACTTCTATAGCCTCGTTTCCTGATATGGCAAGTTTTTTTAGGTGAGCTATAAGATCGCTCATCATTGATGCCTCATTATGGAATATAGACTAGATGTGAAGTGCGTGACCATAAGCATCAAGAACTGACTCATGCATTGCTTCAGAGACTGTGGGGTGTGGGAAAACTGTTTCCATCAGTTCTGCTTCTGTGGTTTCGAGACCCATTGCTATGACAAAACCCTGAATCAATTCAGTGACACCTGGTCCTACAAGATGTGCACCGATTAATTCATTTGTGTCTGCATCAAAAATGGTTTTTACAAAGCCAGCGGTATCACCGATTGCGATGGCTTTTCCGTTACCCATAAGCGGAAACCTCCCAATTTTTAGATCGTGCCCAGCTGTTTTCGCCGCAGATTCAGTAAGACCGACACTCGCGACTTGTGGATGGCAGTATGTGCACCCCGGTATTCGGCTTTTTTGCATTGGTTGTGCATGTTCTATTCCAGCGATTTGTTCTGCACAAAATACACCTTCATGCATTGCCTTATGAGCTAATAATGGTGGCCCAGCAACATCTCCAATTGCATAGACTCCTTCTTCCTCTGTTTCTAACCATTCGTTAACTTGAATTGATCCTTTTTCTGTTTTGACCGATGTTGTTTCGAGCCCAAGATTTTCAATATTTCCGGTTACCCCAACTGCCAAAATTGCGCGATCAAAGATAGCTTCCTCACTACTATTTGCAGAAGTGATTTTTGCAACCAAGCCCTTTTTTGTTTTTTCAAGGCTTTCGACTCGAGTCGCAGTCATAATTTTTATGCCTCGTTCCTCAAATTCTTTTTGAACAAATTTGGAAATTTCTGCATCTTCAACGGGTAATACTTGGGGTAGAACTTCAACAATTGTTACGTTTGAACCTAGTGCGTGATAAAAGGATGCAAATTCCATACCTATTGCTCCAGAACCTATTACTAGGAGCTCTTTAGGTAGTTCTTTTGGGATCATAGCCTCTCTATAAGTCCAGATAAATTCACCATCTGGTTCAATACTGGGAAGGGAACGTGCACGTGCACCGGTTGCTATTACGATAGCGTTACTTTCGATTATAATTTCGGGTTGATTTTCGGATTCAACGATTACTCGCCCAGGACCATCAAGTCGTCCAATTCCATCAAAGACTTCTATTTTATTTTTGCGCATTAGAAATTTAACGCCATTGGTAAGTTGTTCGGATACTTCTCTTGAATGTTGAACTACCTTATCGAGGTCGAATGTTGCTTCAGATATTGAGATGCCAAATGTCTCTGCTTCTTGGATTTCACGAAAAAGGTCAGCCGTATGCAGAAGTGATTTTGTTGGTATACATCCCCAATTAAGGCAGATACCTCCCAAGTTTTCACGCTCAACAATACCTACAGATAAGCCTTCTTGGGCAGCTCTAATTGCGCAAACATATCCACCCGGGCCACCACCGATTATCAAAACATCGAATTTTTTTGATTCCATCATAGTCCTTCAATTATTGATTAGATTAGTAAGCGATAAGGGGATTCGAGATAATTTTTTATTGTTCCAAGGAACTGAGCTGCAGGAGCACCATCGATTGCCCGATGATCCCATGTAAGGCTAAGTGTCATTGTCTGTTGTTTGGTTGGCCTATCGCCATCCCATTTCACATTGTCTCGTATGCGGTTAACTCCAAGAATACCTACCTCTGGTGAATTGATAATTGGAGTAAATGAGTCCACGCCAAACATTCCCAATGCAGTGACTGTAAAAGTTCCTCCAGTCATTTCGTCCATCCCTAATTGTCCTTCACGTGCTGCTTTTGCCAGCCGTGCGGACTCTTTTGCAATCTCTTTAATCGACAGGTTATTTACGTCCTGAATGACTGGTACGACGAGACCTTCTTCCAAGGCAACTGCCATACCAATATGTATGTCATTGAGCAAGTGGATTTCTGTTTCTGAAAATGTTGCATTTGCAAATGGATGTTCTGCCAAAGCTTTTGCTGATGCAGCTATTACAAGATCTGTATAAGAAGGCTTGATACCTTCCTGTGCCCATTCTTCAACTAGTTGATTCCGCAGTTGTACGGCATTGTCCATGGCTACTTCCATGTCCATAGTTAGCTGAGCGGACTCTTGTAGGCTGGCATGCATTCTCTGGGCAATTACTTTGCGCATGCCTTTTACAGGAATAGATTCTCCTGCTTGTGGGCCTGGTTGATTTTTTGTCGGGGTAGGTGTGTTTGAATTTGCTGCAGTTTCCACATCTTCTTTTGTGATTCGCCCTCGTGCACCACTTCCTTGTATAGATGAAAGGTCTATGTCTAGTTGTTTAGCGAGTCTTTTTGCAATAGGTGAAGCATTTATACGTGTAGTAGTTTCTTGTGTGTTTGAATTTGCTGCAGACTGTACATCTGTCTCTGTGATTCGCCCGCGAGGTCCACTCCCAGCAATAACTGATAAATTTACACTTAGTTTTTCTGCAAGTTTTCGTGCTGCGGGAGTTGCAGGAACACGTGCCCCATCACTTTTAGGTTTTGTCTTCGTTTTGTCTTCTATCACTTTGGTTGAAGTGGTTTCCCCTATTGTTACTTCTCCATCCTTTTCGATTCCTGATGGTTGTGCCGCTTCTGCTCCAGGTAATTTATCGGGGATTTCTTCCCCTTCTGTATAGATCAGCGCAACTACTTCTCCAGGCTCGAGCGTGGTATCTACAGGAACGATATGTCGAACTGTTCCAGTACTTTCGGATTCGATCTCCATATCTATTTTTTCAGTTTCGACGCGGTAAATTGATTGTCCTGCTTCTATGGAACCGCCATCGGTTACAAACCATTCTGCAACAGTGCCCTCCGTCATCGTCATCCCTAGTTTTGCCATAAATACTTGAGTTGGCATTTATCTTATGCTCCTGTTTTATTTGTCAAAAATAAACCCTGCTGGGCTGCCTTATTAAGTGTCGCATGAACGTCCACAACGTGTGGGCCGTTACGCTTTACTTGGAGTTTAGCGGTTTGTCCCTTTTGTAACACTCGTTCTCTTTCACCATCAAACGCAAGTACACCAGGACCATTTATATCAATGATATCTCCAAATGTGATTATCTCTGTTGATAGAATCGGAACAGGCTCGTAAAGACCTGGTGCAATGGGGGCATTGACAACATCTCCGTTCGGACCGAACTGAATTACCAAAGCGTTATCTTGGTCTTGTTCAATTGGTTTGATAAGTCCACCAATTGCAGTAAGACCAACGGCGGAAGCCTCAGCCCTTGTAAGTACTGCCGTCGTTAACTGGTCGCTTGACCAGATTGCACGCGCCCCTACGAAACCACCTTGGACTAATACTGCATCAACTAGTGCAAGGTCATCATCCTCGTCTTCAATTTCAATTGTCGTGGCCTTTACTTGATTTGAAACTTTTTCAATTTGGATTTTTCCAGTAGCAATTAATCCCGCAGCAGCTCCTGCTACTGTTCCTTCTACTAAGCCGGGAAAGACATTGTTGGTTCCAGTTGAGATAGGTACGAGTGGTGCATCTTGCCAACCCTTTGCAAATGCACGATTCGTCCCATCTCCACCGAGTGTAAGAACAATCGAACAGTCTAGCTCATGCATTGCCTCCGCAGCGTAGACAGTATCCATAGTTGAAGCGGTACGCGTAATGGGTACCTCCCTGAAATTGGCTTTATCCCTAAATTCATGCGCAGCCTCAGCTGAGATGTTATGAGTATCGGGGAGATAAGCAAAATCTCGTGCTCCCGCAGCCATTGCACCCACTAAAACACGTCGTACTATTGCCCTCTTTTCTTGATTGTCAAAAACAGAGGCTCTAGCCACTAAGCGCCGGATATCTTTTCCAGACGCTGGGTTTGCAACAATACCGACGGGACCGATCAAATCCTAGTCCATTCCGATTAGGCTTTTAACCCCATCTGCAATTTTTTGTGCGTTAGGGAGATAAGCCTGTTCTAAAGGAGGACTGAATGGTACGGGAGAGAATGGTGCACCAATTCTACCAACTGGAGCATCTAGGTCATCAAATGCATTTTCCTGAATAGTTGCTGCAATTTCGGCACCTATTCCTCCAAATCGAACTGCTTCATGTACAACCAATGCACGATGTGTTTTTCGTACAGAAGTAAGAATGGTTTCGGTATCGAGTGGTTGAAGAGTGAGCGGATCAATTACCTCAACATCGATGCCATCCTTTTCCAACATTTCTGCTGCAGTCATTGCTTCATGCATCATTCGCCCGATGGCAACAATGGTAAAATTTGAACCTTCACGTCGTACGACGGCTTCGCCGATATTAACTGCATAAGGTTCTTCGGGAACCTCTCCCGTTATCCCAAGAGATGCTTTGTTCATGATCACAAACACCGGGTTATCATCGCGATTTGCTGCAATTATTGCTCCCTTAACATCATATGGTGTTGCGGGCATCATGACCTTCAAGCCAGGAATATGGCATAACCATGCCTCTAAGCTTTGTGAGTGTTGGGCAGCAAGATTAATACCTCCGCCCCCCATGGTGAGGATTGTGACAGGTAATTTTATTTTTCCTCCAAACATGTAACGCGTTTTCGCTAACTGATTAGCGATCTCGTCCATGCATTCGCCGATAAAATCGCTGAACATGATATCAATCATGGGTTTTAAGCCAGTAGCACCTGCTCCAACTCCTAAGCCGATGAGTCCGGCTTCTGAAATTGGAGAGTCGATCACACGTTTTGGTCCAAATTCCTCGTAGAGTCCTTTGTAAATGCGAAATACACTTCCAGCTAAACCGACATCTTCGCCAGCTAAAAAGGAGCGATCATCTTCTTGTAAAGATTGGCGAACACCTTCAGTGATGGCCAAAATATAAGGCAATTGTCGTGCTTCTGTTGTTGTTTCTGTTGTCATTAGTTATTCCTTTTTAAACTTATTTCAGGCTGGTGTTCAGGCTGGTGTGTAGTACACGTCATCTAGAACTGCTTCCGGTTCCGGTAGCGGACTATTTTCTGCAAATTCAATTGCTTCAGCAATGTCTGCAAGAACTTCATCATGTACAGTCTGTGATTCTTCTTCAGTAAGTACACCGTTATCAGCAAGGTATTTTTCAAGTTTTGGAATAGGATCTTGTTTGCGGTACTCGTCCAATTCCTCATCTGAACGATACTCAAGGCCAATTCCAGAACGGCCAACATGGTCGTAATAACGATAAGTTTTACATTCGAGAAGTGTGGGGCCTTCACCGTTTCTTGCACGTTCGATTGCTTCTCCTGCTGCTTCCCAGACTGCTAGTGCATCCATGCCATCTGCTTGAATACCAGGCATCCCATACCCTGCTGCGCGATCTGTAATGTCTTTGATAGCCTGATGTTGAGATTGTGGCGTAAATTCACCATAGCCATTGTTTTCGCAAACGAAGACTACGGGTAATTTCCAAACTGCTGCCATATTAGCTGCTTCATGAAAGGAGCCCTCATTAGTTGCTCCATCTCCAAAAAAGGGTACGGCTACATTGTTCGTTTCTCGGTACTTATTGGAGAATGCAGCACCCACGGCAATAGGTGGGCCGGCTGCGACTATTCCATTTGCACCAAGCATGCCCGCCTCGACGTTTGCGATATGCATACTTCCACCCTTGCCCTTGTTATAGCCGGTTGAACGGCCAAAGAGTTCTGCATACATTTTTTTAAAATCACCGCCTTTTGCTACTACATGACCATGGCCACGATGTGTACTAGTGATTTGATCATCATCAGTGAGATGTACCATGACGCCAGCTGCTACAGCTTCCTCGCCAACGTAAAGGTGTAATGCTCCTGGCATTTTTCCTGACTCACTAAGTTTTCCTGCCTCTTCTTCAAAATGTCGAATTCGTACCATTCTTCGATGTAAGTCAAGTAAAACGTCCTTGCTTGGTTCCATATCAGCTCCCAATCTTTTTTTAAGACTAACTGCTATTAAGTTACACAGCAGTACCAGAAAATGTACATCTTGTCGCGCTCCCTGACAAAGGTTAATAAAGTTTTTTATTTGACGATGACCTTCTGTCGTGTAACCCGTATAATCTTTTTCTACTTGGACCTTCATTTAAGGTTCCAACTTTATTCGCAGAAGATACTGATAGGAGGATCATTCGTGGATTTAAAACTTGCTGGTAAGAAAGCTCTCGTTACCGCAGCTAGTCAAGGTATAGGTAATTTTATTGCTAACACTCTGGCTGCTGAAGGTGCTGATGTTTCAATTTGTGCTCGTACGCCTGAAAAGGTTGCGGCTGCAGTTGAAGAACTCAAGTCACATGGAACTAATGTTATTGGTGCGCCCTGTGATGTTTCCGATCCTGATGCCCTGAAGGCTTGGGTTGAGGATAGTGCTGCTCAACTCGGGGGCATCGATATTTTAGTTAACAATGCCTCAGCTGGCGGCGGCGGCGATTTGTGGGATGAGCATTATGCTATCGACATGATGGCTACTGTTAATGGTACTAAGGCTGCACTGCCTTTCCTTACAGAGTCAGGAACAGGTAGCGTGGTCACTATTAGCACTTGTGCTGCAGTAGAAGCGTTCCCTCCTCCACCTGCAACAACAGCCGGTGCGTACGGAGCTATGAAGGCTGCGCAACTTAACTGGTCATCTTTTGCTGCTATTCAGCATGCTCCCAATGGAATTCGATTTAATGTTGTTTCACCAGGCCCTACTTATTTTGAGGGTGGACCTTGGCACAATATTGAACAGGCGATGCCTCCATTTTTTGAGATGATTAAGTCTCAGGCGCCATCTGGATTTGGTAGCGGAACGGATGTTGCCAATGTTGCTGTGTTCTTAGCGAGCCCGGCATCAAATCACACTACAGGGGTGAACGTTGTCGTAGATGGCGGCTTTACTCGTCGGGTTGATTTCTAACATAGCTGACATTGCTGTATGAAAGAGATTTAGGACACTTTTTGGTGCCCTGAGTCTCTTCTTAAGTTTTTTTGTTTGAAGAGCTCGAGCTGTTTTCCACGATCGGGTATGCTATCCGTACACTTTTTGGAGGGAACTATGCCTCGTGTAGATGCTTATCTTGTTGCAGGTGGGAAATACCACGATATTAATTTTGCTCGACTTGAGCTTCTGAAGCTCATGCATGCAGATGACGATCTTCGGGTTTGTGTTGCTGAAAATTATCATGATACCGAGGCAATCAAAGCAGCAGACTTTCTTATTTCTTATACATGTGATGTTAGGCCGACTGCTGCTGAAGAAGTTGTGCTGAATGATTTTGTGTCGTCAGGAAAGCGATGGTTTGCCTTGCATGCAACCAATTCAATTATTGATTTCACTGCAGACGGAGTAGATTGTCCGCGTCTTTGCAGTACGCTTATGGAGACTCTTGGTAGTCAATTTATATCTCATCCTGAAATTGAACCTTATAACGTTGAGATAGTGCAGCCCGAGCATCCTTTGGTTGCTGGGATTGAACCCTTTGTAACTACAGACGAATTGTATTGTAGTGAATTGCATGGCGAGTTAAATGTGCTCATGCAGACTTTTTACAATGGGAATGGTGGTGGTTTTGTTGAAAACGATTGGCGTAATGATGACCCTCGTCCCATCATGTACCTTCATCCAGTAGGAGACGGAGAAGTTCTTTATCTGACCCTTGGGCATGCCCGATCTAAGTATGATATGCAGCCCGTTATGGATGAGTATCCGGTTGTGGAACGTGGGTCTTGGGAAATTCCTGCCTATTATGACCTGTTAAGGCGTGGTATAGATTGGGCTAAACAGCCTGCACTCAAATAGAGACAAAAGTAAGGAGTGCAGATGTCTGAAAAAGAGAAAAATTGGGAATTTGGCCTAGGAACTGAAGGCCATACTGTTGGGGATGACCTTCAGGGAAAAATTGTTTTAGGTGAAAACAATTTCCAATACTTAGCGGATGGTTTGGATTGGGGTAATTTACCAGAAGGTTGGACCTATAAAGAAGCGACAGCCGTGGCTATCGATTCTCGGGATCGTGTTTTTGTTTTCAATCGTGGTACGTGTCCAATGATCATTTTTGATCAAACAGGTGAAATTGTGGATACCTGGGGAGAAGGGATTTTTAGCAATCCACATGGGGTAACGATAGGGCCCGATGATGAGGTGTTTTGTGTCGATAATGGCGATAGCACAGTTCGGAAATTTACATCTGGTGGAAGATTACTTATGACTATTGGTGTTCCTAATAAACCTAGTAACCCTATGAGTGGCGATCCTTTTGCAAGACCTACGCATGTTGCTGTTGATAGTCGTGATGGAAATTTTTATGTAGCTGATGGATATAGCAATGCGCGTGTACATAAATATGCTCCTAACGGGAAATTGTTGTTTTCATGGGGGGAGTCGGGGACTGGGCCAGGGCAGTTCAATATTGTTCACAATGTAATTGTTGATAAGGATGGTTGGGTTTATGTCGCAGACAGAGAAAATCATAGAATTCAAGTGTTTAATAGTGATGGAAAATATGAAACTCAGTGGGTCAATATGTCTCGAGCGGCAGCTCTGTGCATTGGAGTGCTGGATGGAGATGAGGTGATCTATGTTGGAGAATATTTTGCAGGGATCGGCTCTAACGATATTGGTACTGATTTGGGCCCCCGTGTAACAATAATGGATACTAGAGGGGCGATTCTTGCTCGATTAGGTCATGAGAGCTACGGAGAGCAGGTAGGCAGGTTCTATTCCCCCCATGGAATTGCTGTTGACTCGCAGGAAAATATTTACGTAGCTGAAGTTTCGTGGAGCGATTATGGTAGCAGAATGCGCCCACCCCGAGAGCTTCGGTCACTACAGAAGCTTACTAAAGTACCAAGTTAATTTTTTCTTTATTTTTATGCACGTGGAAGTCCCAAGCCACGTGTTGCGATAATGTTGCGTTGAATTTCACTCGTACCACCTGCTATTGTTTCACGTACTTGGTTAACATAACCATGAGCAGGCATGCCCTTTAACGGAGCCCGAGGATCATTTATGTCGCCCCACATACCTACCATTTGAGCAGCTGATTTTGCTATACGTTGTGATAATTCCGTTGTGAACAATTTTGCGATTGAAGATTCAGAATTTGGAATTTCCCCTGCATCTTGCATTGAAATGATTCGATACGCCAGCATTGTTGATGTTTGGACTTCTATCCATCTGTCTGCCCAATCATGTTTTGATGCTGCATAAGTTGTTTCAGGCAATTCGTTTTTGTGTTCACGTAACCATGAAAGATTTCTTTCAACTGATTGGCGAAGTCCTATAGGGGTTCCAATTGAAGAGCGTTCGAAGTCTAGGGTTGTTGTTCCCGCGTACCATCCGCGATTAATTTCACCAATAATATTGCGTGCAGGTACACGTACATCTTCAAAGAAAACTTCATTGAAATCGTGTCCGTTGGTCATATTAACTAGTGGTCTCACAGTTACACCTGGTGTTTTCATATCCAAGAGAAAGTAAGTTATTCCTCGATGCTTGGGGGCATCAGGATCGGTTCTTGCTAACATGAAGCACCAATCTGCTACGTGTGCTAGGCTCGTCCAAATTTTTTGTCCATTGATTACCCAATCGTCACCATCCCGAACTGCACGTGTTTGGAGCGAAGCAAGATCTGAGCCGCTACCGGGCTCACTGTACCCCTGACACCATTGTATTTTTCCGCTAAGAATGCCGGGTATATGTTCTTTTTTCTGTTCTTCAGTCCCATGAGCGATTAGTGTTGGGCCTAGCATCATTAAACCGAGACCACCAAGGCGGGGAGCACCTTTTTCAGCAAACTCCTGGCTGAGAATGAATTGATCCATTGGACCCATTCCCGCACCACCATATTCTTTAGGCCAAGCAGGTGCTATCCAACCACGTACCTCAAGTGCTTCTCGCCAACTTTCCCATTTTTCTTCTTCTGCCTCTTGCTCAGGTGTTTTTTTGACGTTAGAAGAGGTCGCAAAGCTGGGATACTTATTCCGTATTTCATCAGGGAGGTATTCATTAAGAAACTCTTTTACCTCAATTCTCCAGCCTGCTTGTGCAGTATTATCTTGAAAATCCATCGTCAAGCTCCTTCACAACATTACAGGTTGTGCTGACAAATAATAGGTTTAGCTGTCCAAAAGCGCTACTTTTGGTATTTAAGCTGTCTAAAATATTTACAAATATTTTAGACAGTCTTACAGTCTTCTTTTCCATACATAGTCATTCTATAGATTTATATCTAACGTTTACGTGAATGTTAAAATTATTTTTATTCTAATGATTGACAAACTAAGTATATAGACATAGTTTCCCTAGGTACTCTGTAGATCGTATAGATCTGCAGAAATTTGTTATATCTTAGTTTGCGGAGAATCGTATGAGTAATTATTGGACAAAGTATTTAGGACGTAAAGCTTCACGGAGGCGTGTTTTAGCTGGTGGTGGGGCTGCTGCGATAGGAACTGCTGCATTGCTTGCTGGTTGTGGAGATGATGATGCGCCGGCTGCTGCTGCGACAAAAGCTGCTGCAACAACAAAAGCTGCTGCAACAACAAAAGCTGCTGCTGCAACGGAGGCCGCCGAAGATCGTTCTCGTTATGGTGGGACATTCCAATATATGTATCCAGGTGGTTCAGAGCCAACAGGGTATGACCCCGGCATTACTATTACTTATGCGCCAATGTCTGCACTTACATACAGCCAGGCAATGATGTATTCAGTTACAGAGAATACATTCTGGGGTGACAGTGCAACCTCCTGGGAGCAAACAGATCCTGAAACTCTCGTGCTGAAGGTACGTGACGGAATGAAATGGAATCCAACAGCTGCAGACGCATCAGGTGATCGCTTTATTACATCTGAAGACTTTAAGTTTAGCTACCAGCGCCTACCTGATTGTCGACAAAATCGTGGTTCAAACGTGAATCAGACCTTCTTTGGGTGGATGACAGAGGGTGGTGCTTCAATCGATACGCCAGATGCAAATACACTGGTTATTCATCAGAAGGCGCCGTTTGCATCAAATCTTCACACGTTAGCTGCAAATCCGCTGGCCATAGTTAACCCTGAGATGGTTGAAGCTAATGGTGGCGATTTGGGCGCTGTCCAGAATGGTGGTGCAGGTCCGTATGTATTTAGTGACGTTCGCAACACTGGTATGTCCTTTGAGCGAAATCCGAACTACTACGCTCATGAAGGTGTTGGTCGGTTCAATAAAGACTTCCCTTACATTGATGCTTACGAAGATGTCATTATTCAGGACTTAGGAACACGTGAGTCACGTTTCCTTGCTGGTGATGCTGATTACTTTGGTGGGATTGACCGTATTAAAGCTAGTGAGTGGGAAGACCAGCCAAACGTTCAGATCCTTCAAGGTCCTGCAAATGATCACAGCATGATGCAGCTCAATCCGCCAGCATGGCTTCCTTACCCTGAGCTTCGTCAAGCTATGTGGAAAGCTATTGATTTCCAAGGCTACATTGATGTAGTTCTCGGTGGCGAAGGTGTTCTTGGTTCTCCTGTAGGACCTGGATTCCCTGCTGTTCTTTCACAAGAGGAACTCTCGGGCTATCAACAATATGATCCTGAAGGAGCTCGTGCTCTTTGGGAGGCTAATGGCGGTAATGAAATCTTTGACGGTAAGATTGTTACTGTGACTCCAGCTTGGGCTGACCCAGTTGCTACTACTTTCCTTGGCGCTCAAATCGAAAAAGCATTGGGCGTTGAAGTGGAATACCGACCGTTAGATATTGCGGCATATATCGCATCTGCTAATGGCCACGTTGGTATGAAGGAATGGGATTTCTTTATTGCCGGTAATGGTTCTTTGAATACGAGTCCGTTCTGGAATGGACTGATGGGTTATACCCCTGATAGTTATGGTGCTATTTGGGGAGGATTATGGTACAAGGGTTCGCTAATTGCTGAGCCTTATGAGGATTCTAGTCATCCCAACTATGTGGCTGATGATGAAGTTCGAAATAAAGTTCTTGCTGGTCTTGAGCTTACCCATGACCGAGCGAAGTATATTCAGGATCTTGTGGATGATGCATCAGGAACTCTTGATGTTGAAGCACAGAACGATAAACTTCGATATATCCAGCGTGATATTCTCGATTTCCAGTGCTGCACGATCCCTCTACCGATTCGATCGATTGAGTATGTTGCAGTTAACAAACGAGTTAAGGGCTTGCCTCCGGTACCAGATACAAATCTTGGTGCTGCTGGTGGTATCCTTCGTGCACAAAATTATTGGCTCGAGGGTTAATCCTAGGAATTAAATAAAGACAAGCACTCGGTGGGAAAACCGCCAGAGTGCTTATCTTTATTATTCAGATCAAAACGAGGTGTAGATGCGTAATTACATTTTTAGACGTATTCTCGCCATTCCAGTGATTCTCTTTGTTGTTTCGCTAGTCGTTTTTATTTTTTTACGTGCTCTACCTGGTGATGCTGCTGATGTGAGATGTGGTGCTTCAGGACAAGCAGATCAAACTTGTGTTGAAGGTTTACGTATTCGTTTAGGTCTAACAAAATGTGATGGCGCAAATAGTGTTTGGGATTGGACAGTGTGCCGTGGTGATCAGTATATTTCCTGGCTCGGGAATATCGTAACGAAGGGTAATTTTAGCTATTCAGCTAAAAATGAACAGCCAGTAACGGACCAATTGTGGGGTAGGATCGGTGTAACCTTGCAGGTCGGTATTTTGGCTATTCTTTTTAGTCTCTCTGTAGGGATACCTGTAGGTATTTTATCTGCAGCTCGGGCTGGTAAAGCGAGTGATTTTATCGCCAGATTCTTTTCTATCCTTGCGATAAGTGTTCCTAATTTTTGGATTGCTACATTGATAGTAGCCTTGCCAGCATATTTTTGGCAGTACCGTACTTCACCAGATTGGGTAGGTTGGGAAGATCCTTTGCAACATCTGAGGATAATTGTTTTACCTGCTGCGATTTTGGCTCTTGCGACATCAGGTTATATCGCTCGTATTGCTCGATCTTCAATGCTCGAAGTCTTGCGTTCGGATTATGTACGTA
>CAWVTC010000029.1:0-14523 GCA_963933025.1 uncultured Dehalococcoidia bacterium
AAAAACGGGATTTACGATAATGGCTTGTTCACGCTCAGGTCCAACTGAAATTAGATCAATAGGCACCCCAAGGAGCTCCTCTACTCGTAAGATGTAATCTTTTGCCTCTTTGGGTAGTTGATCAAAGTCTCGAATTTCAGAAGTAGGTTGATTCCAGCCAGGTAATTCTTCGTAAATAGGTTCAACATTCTGAAGCGCTCTGGCGCTTGCGGGTATGGTGTTTATAATCTCATCGCCTAATTTGTAAGCTGTACAAATCTTAATTGAAGGTAAACCATCTAGGACATCAAGCCGAGTTAATGCTGCCGCGGATAGAGTATTGAAGCGTACACTGTATTTTCCTGCAACTGCATCTAACCATCCGATCCTTCTCGGGCGACCCGTAGTGGTGCCATATTCACCGCGTCCTACCTCTTTGCCATGATCACGTAATTGATTCGCCAAATCACCAATTAATTCTGTTGGGAATGGTCCATTACCAACTCGAGTACAGTAACTCTTAAATACGCCGATAACTCGTTCTACAGCTGTTGGGCCGATTCCTACACCGATTGTTGCACCTCCTGCTGTACTGCTCGGAACACTTGATGTCACGAACTCATATGTTCCATGATCAAGGTCAAGTAATGCCCCTTGTGCTCCTTCCAATAAAACATAATCACCGGCCTGTAAAGCATCCGTTACGATACGTTGCGTGTCTTGGATAAAAGGCTTTAATTGGGCTCCATATTCACAATATTGTGAATATGTTTCTTCGAACTCAATTGGTTGACCACCATAAACTTTTTCTATGAGCCTATTCTCATACTCAAGAACTGAAGTGATGCGAACTTTTAAGTGCTCGGTATCTAATAGATCTGCTATACGGATGCCCCGTCGTGCAACTTTGTCTGCAAAGCAAGGACCTACTCCTTTTCCTGTAGTGCCAATAGCAGAACTTCCGCGTAGTTTTTCGTCAAGACCATCAAGCAATCGATGCCAGGGCATAATTACTTGACACCGTTCACTTATTGACAGTTTCTGCGTTGAAATCCCACGTTTTTCTAGCTGGTCAATTTCGTTAAGTAAAACTGCAGGGTCTACTGCCACGCCATTTCCGATTAGGCATGCTTTTGATGGGTAAAATATTCCGGCAGGAACAAGGTTTAGTTGAAATTCACCTTTGTCATTGAGTATTGTATGCCCGGCATTGTTTCCCGCAGAATAGCGGGCTATAACACGAGCTTTCCGTGCTAGCAGATCAATCACTCGTCCTTTTCCTTCATCACCCCACTGACTACCGATGACAACTATTGCAGGCATGGATACCCCCTTTAGGATTTTTATGCAAACGATAGGGTACATCAATCAACACTTTCGATGTACCCTATTCGGCTGCTCTTCTACACAGTACAGTTCAATAGTATAAATCTTTTAGGAGGTAAGTTGTGTTTCAAATCCCAGCTCCTATGTCTGGTTCGATTCTTGAATTATTGGTGGAAGTTGGTACCTCAGTTACTATTGGGCAAGAACTTCTTGTGCTCGAGTCAATGAAAATGGAAATTCCTGTAGAGTCGCCTGTTGATGGAAAGATAGCAGAAATTCTAATTTCGGTTGAAGATGCGGTTGAGGAAGGTGAAACGATACTTAGAATAGATGAAAGTTAAGTTGTAGGTCTTGTTTTTTCTAGATAAGTAGCCCATAAGAAGTCTCTTTTTGTTGCACCTTTGCGGTATCCCACTTGTCCACATATAAGCGGACCACATAGTTGTGCGAGTAAATATCCTCCTCCGATCAAAACGAGGAATGCGAATCCGGGGTGACCGAGAAAGCCTGGGCCCCAGAGAACTAATATTAAAAATAGGCCTGCTGCTAGCATGAGTCCAAAAAGCGCCCCCGTATAAACCCAGATTGATTCGGTTCGTCGTTTAGCCTGATAAATTGATAAAACCTCTTTAGGCACTTTATCTACAGGGCTTGGATAATTTAGGTTTTCGCAGAATGCACATTTTTCCTCTGTAGGATCTATACGACCATAGCAAAAAGAACAAAAGGTTCCATTATTAGGGACCTGATCTGAAAGTATTTCGTCCATTTTCGTCTGTAATTTTTCAACATATGGAAAGGGACTTATATACCCGGCTGTTCCCAGTTGTTTTCTATTCATAGAGCATCAATTTTAAGTTGAAATAATCTTAACTGTTCCTTTTAATCCATCGATTTCCACTATTGCCCCTTCAGGTATGCGGGAAGTTGCTGATTGTGTTCCTACGACGCAAGGGAGTCCAAATTCACGTGCTTCTATAGCAGCATGCGAGAGCATGCCGCCTTGGTCAGTAATAATTGCAGCAGCTATTGGGAATAGGGGTATCCAAGGCGGGGAAGTAAACTGGCAAACTATGATTTCGCCCTCCTTGAAGTCATCTGCTTCCTCCAGACTTCTCAGTATACGTGCTTTTCCTCGCACAATTCCTGCATTAGCCCCTACACCTTTAAGCAGTAAAGGATCTTCTGGTTGTGTTATTTTTGCGCCAAACATCATTTCCATTATCGGATTAGGACTAGGTGGGGCGGGTTCTCCTAAGTGAGGTGGTGGTATAAGTTTTTCCCAACTTTCCAATTCCTCTGAGCGCTCTTTTATGAGCTTACGTATTTGTTCACTGTTTTGATTTTTTACTAGGCCTACTAATTCTTGGGTCTCCAAGAAAAAGATATCGTTTATTTTAGTTAGCAGTCCTGCTGTTACCATTTTGCTTCCTAAAGCTACGCATGGTTTTCGAAAGGCTCCCACACTATTAACTTGCCATCGTGCACGTCCTTCTATGATCGAGATGTAATCTTCGGCAGGTTCGAGAAGTTCTTTATATTTTTGTAATGTGGATTTTTTTTCAAAATGTGCTTCCAAAGAGGCTCTTGCGAGGTCTCGATTTTTTAAAGCTTTTTTACGAGATTCCTCAGCTTTATTACTTTTATTCTCAAAATATCGTGTAATCATTTTGAGTGCTTTCTCAGGTTCTTCGGACCAAGTAGATTGGTGCGCCTCGAACCAATTTGTTGCTCCACGACCATACTCTTGCAAGTAGACATCAAGCTCTCTCAAAAAACTTTCTCCCTCAGGTATGCTTTTAATTGTTGCATAATCACCTGTTGAGACTGCATTTTTTAAGTTAGAACTCTCCTGTGCTTTTCCTGCTAGTTGGCTCAATAGTATTCCGGTAGATGCTGATGCGTTTTCTGAACCTTGCAATGCCTCCATAATTAAACGATCTGCATTATCGATTTTTTGTGCTGAGCAAAATTGAATTAATTGAGCCAGTGCACCGACTGCACCCATTAATGGTTGCATTGTGTAGGAAAAAGATAGTGCAGCTGCTTGCTTATACTCATCAATTTTTTCAGCAAGTTCATTTATTTCCATTGAATCGTAGTCATGCTCATGCAACGAGGAACAAATTTTTTCACAGTATTTTCGTGCGTGTAATTCCCAATTTTCGCGAGCTGTTTGATGAGGAGGAGGATCAAGGGGAAGTGGTGTACGAGGTTCTTCGGTTACACCATCAACTGCAACGGTTGTTAGGTAACCATAGCCATTAATATAAACGACTTTCCCCCCCATACCACTCATAAAAGCTGAAAACATTTCCTGGCTCAGTTTTGGTACGGGGCGAAGCCCATGGGGAAGAATTTTTAATGAAAGCCCATCTAGATCTGAACTCAGCTCAAAGTTTTTTTCTGTCATATAAGCCTGTATTACTCTAGTACGGGCCCAGAGCCCTTTCTTTTGAATATAGTGACGATAGTAGTTCAGTATGATTTATACAAGTTACGCTTTGATCGCAATTGCTTGAACTTGGACAAATGTGAAACAGGCATCTTCATCTCCAGACCATTTTTTCCAAGAATCACTTATGTTTTTAATTTCTTCGGGAGTAGATAATTTGTATTCAATTGCTTGTTTGCCAAAAGAGGACTGTATTGTTCTTTCAGACCAACTTTCCCCCCAAAATTGTGCAGTAGCACCAGTATAAAGTTTCGAATCACCTGTTAGTTCAGCATCATTGAAACCTGATTCCCGCAACCACGAAGGTATTCTTCGGCCTGCATCTGCGTCTGCGCCATTATGTGTAACCACTGCATGGTAAAGCTCTAGCCAACGTTCCATTAGTGGTAGGCGAGGCCAGGCTACCATAGAACCATAATCACTTTCTCTAAGGGAAAGGATGCCCCCAGGTTTTAAAACCCTTTTGATCTCTTTGAGAGCCAAAACCGGTTTGTCCAGGTGTTGAAGAACTTGATGGAGGTGTACAGCGTCGAATACACCGTTGCCAAAAGGTAAATGATAGGTGTTTGCCGGAATATAAATGGGGCTAGAATGTGCACGGTTTTGTTGACGTGCTTCTTGAAGGACTTCGTTCACAGGGTCTATCCCAATTGTTAAACCTGGAGCAACTGCTTGGGCTAAACCTTCAGTAATTGTTCCAGGTCCACAACCAACGTCCAGAAGACACATGCCGGGTTGAAGTCGTTTTAATAGATGGTGCGCATCCTTTTCAGCAGTACGAAGTGCATGTACTTTAATTACAGCGGGGTGATGCCCATGTGTATATTGATTTTCTTTTTTAGCTGAGATCATTAGTAAATCGTAACGCATCGATATGTGAAGTGCTTGATAGACTAACCTTTGAGTAAGGAGTTCAGTTGTGTGTGGAATTACAGGAATTCTTAGTTTAGATGGTTCTGATGTCCCTCCAGAAATTGCTTATAGGATGGCCGATCCGCTTAAGCATAGGGGTCCTGACGACTATGGCGATTGGTCTTCAAGCCTATGCGCACTTTCGCATCGTCGGTTATCTATAATTGATCTCACGCGCTCTGGCCGCCAACCTCTTTCGAATGAAGATGCGACGGTGCAGCTTACATGTAATGGTGAAATCTACAATTTTCGTGAATTACGTGCTGAACTCCAGAAACAGGGCCATCGCTTTGTTTCGGATACCGATTCAGAAGTTATTGTGCATCTATACGAGGAAGTCGATGGAGACCCCGATGCATTGTTAAATCGCCTGGACGGGATGTTTGCATTTGGATTATGGGATAGTAAGCGCCGTAGGTTGTTGATTGCTCGTGATCGATTAGGTGTCAAGCCCTTATTTTATTCTGTTAAAGGAAGTTTTTTATTATTTGCCTCTGAATGCAAAGCAATTTTTGAAAGTGGCCTGATTGAAGCAAAACCTTCAGAGGAGGCTATTCTCTCCTATTTAGTATTAAGACATGCACCTTCTCCATCTACGATGTATGAAGATGTTAAGTCGTTGCCAAGTGGTCATTATCTTCTTGCTGAGCCCAAAAAGGATGTGAATATTCGCCAATATTGGGATATTCCTTTGCCATCTTCTGAAACAGAAGAATTACATCCAACTCAAGTCCGGAGTCTTGTTTCAGATGCTATACGTAAACGTCTTGTTTCAGATGTTCCTATAGGAGCTTATTTGTCAGGAGGTCTTGATTCTTCGATAGTTGCTTCCGTAATGGCCGAGGAAATGGGGAGTAGCCTTAAAACCTATGCGGTTGGCTTTGATGATACCGAGTTAGATGAATTGCCCTATGCCCGGTTGGTTGCAAATCATATTGGTTCCGTGCATTCCGAAATTGTTCTCGAAAGAGATGCTTACTTCGATCTGCTTCCTGGCTTAATCGACAAACGTGATGCCCCGCTGGCAGTCCCAAACGAACCTCCTTTATTTGTGCTTTCGCAAGCTTTAAAGGAGGACATTACGGTTGTGTTATCAGGAGAGGGTGCTGATGAGCTTTTCGGTGGATACAGTGATTATCATGGAATGGGTTTTGACTATGCTAAGGCACAGACATTAAAACGTTTCCCTAGCTTGATCCGGCAGATTTTTAATGGAGGTATGGATCAAAAGTATGGTAAGAATTTCTGGGAACTTAGTCGGAAGAATTTCTTTTTATCCGGTTACCATTGGTTTTCTCTTGAAGATTGTCGACAATTACTTAGTCCAGCAATGTTCCAGAAAGGTTTTTCTAACTTAGATAGAACCGTAAGTACTTTTTTTGATCAATCTGGCAAATCTACATTTTCCAGTCAACTGTTCTATTTTTATCAAAAAGTACATTTGCAGAATCTTCTTAATCGTGTTGATTCGATGACAATGTCTACTGCTGTTGAAGCACGTGTACCTTTCACAGATCACGTTTTGGTAGAACGTATTTCTCCACTTACATTGGGGCAAAAAATACGTTGGCGGTCATTAGCTCATCGGGCACATGCTACCTTTTCTTATGCGGAAGCATATCGTGAGCGTAATATTGAAACTAAAGTGAGTTTAAGGCGTGCATTTTCAGGGGAACTTCCTTCTGAAATTATGAAAAGACGGAAAGTTGGATTTAAATTACCTCTCGATAAATGGTTAGTTCAACCTTTCACTTCTCAGATTGAGGAGCAGATACTTGATGGAGAAGCTATTGCCAGTGGTTTTTTACAGAAAGAAACTCTGCAAAAATGGCTTATGGAAAATGCTAATCGATCTGATGCTTCACAACGGTTGTGGATGTTATTTAATCTCGAGCTTTGGTTAAAGCACGTAAAAAATATTTAGTTGCGGATAGATATTTATGAAAGAACATACTTCTGCAAAATTAGAAAAATCTAGTGATGGCCCTATCTCACTTTTTTTCAACCGACCTGTCTCCAAAAAGATTAGTGGCTTTTTAGCTGCAAGAGGATGTTTACCTAACGCTGTAACTGCGTTTTCTCTTGTATTGGGAATCTTGGGTGCCATTGGGATTGGGTTTCATGTTTGGTGGTTAGGTGCCTTGTTATTGCAGCTGTCCTCTGTTTTTGCAGGCGTAGATGGTGAAGTTGCACGTCGGCTAAATCTTCAAAGTCCGTTCGGTGACTTTTTCGATACGGTTTCAGATCGATTGGTTGAATATGTTGCCTTTATTGGGATAGCGATTGGGCTTGTAAGACTTGAAGATTTAAATTCTTGGGCTTGGCCAATCATGAGCTTATTGTTGGGCGGTAGTCTTTTATTGACTACACTTTCAGAAAAGTATCGTTCTAGTACTCAAAAAAATTACCCAAAGAAAAAATTTGAAGGTTTCTTTTCATATCTTACATCGGGTCGTGATGCTCGAATTTTTTGGATCGCTATAATTCTTCTCTTGGGGCATTTTTCTCTTGGTATTCTTGTATGGTCGCTGATGGCGGTTGCAGTATTGATGCACTTCAATGCAGTATTGCGATTTTTCCAAATACGTAAATTGGGGTTTGGTGATTTATAAGTTGCTCTTGTGGCAATTAGCTAATGTTGTTTTTCTAACATTAGCTTGGATGAGGCAGTAGGTCTGTTGAGGAAAACATGCCTGAAGCGGTATATAGTTACTGACCTTGATCAACTTCGTCAACCTTCCCTATTCACAGATGCGAGAGGTAGAATTAGAAATTGTGACTGTTTTAATTAATGCCTTAAACCATGAAGCTCAACGACGTGGCTTACTTACCCGGGATCAGTCCATTACAGAAGAGATTGCTTTTTCGCTTGTTCGTGATATGCCTTATGCACGTGCTTCGAATCGTGATCCTCTAACAACGATTGATGAGTGGAAGGGTACTTGTTCAGGTAAGCACTATTTGCTCAAAGGACTTTTTGAGGATTTGGGGATGACCGTTCGCTTATATGCAGGGTTAATTTATTACAGTATCGATAACTGTCCATGGTTACCTGAGAATTTGCGAATTTTGGTTGAAAACGAACCTTTAGCTGATATACATAACTTTGTGCGACTTGAAACTGCTCCAGGAATTTTCACATTAGTTGATGCAACCTTTCCTTCATTAGCTCGTTCTTATGGTTTGGTTGTGAATAATTTTAATCCTTCCGTTGATATGGTTCCGATTCTTCCTATCAAACAAGAATTTGAAGTTCCTAGTGATAATGACCCACAAGAGTTTAAAAATACTTTAATTGATAGATATTGTGGTCAGTTTATGGAAGAAAGAGAGCAATTCATTGGCTTATTGAGTAATTGGTTAGGTAGTTTTGCCGACTCAAAGGGCACGAAGTTGTAGTATCAACTTGGGCCCGTAGCTCAGTTGGTAGAGCATCGGACTTTTAATCCGAGTGTCGACAGTTCGAACCTGTCCGGGCTCATAGGACATTGTAAATATTGTTTTACAATGTCCTTATTTAATCAGGGTAGTTCTCTAATTAACCTTTAAGTACTTTCCCAATTGAACCCGGTATGTGTCCACCATTGATAGCGATTGTTTGGCCTGTAACCCATGAACCAGCTTCCGAAGCTAGCCAAACACAGGCTGCACCTATGTCTTCTGGCCTTCCCATACGTCCAGCAGGAAGATAATTTCCATACTTTGCTTGATCTTCCTCCGACATTGGAAACATCTCTGAGAATTGTTCGGTGACGATAGGTCCTGGCGCAATAGCATTCACACGGATACGTTTGGGGCCTAATTCTTCTGATAGTGTCATAGTCATATTGATGACGCCTGCTTTTGCTGCTCCATAGGCACCTGTGTGTGGTGCAGCATTTAAGCCCGCTCCAGAAACAATATTAATGATGCTTCCATTTTCAGGTATATGCGGTATAGCCCATTTGGCTCCTTCGAAAGGGATCGTAAGGTTGAATTTGATCATCCATTCCCAATAATCAACTGGAGTCTCATCGATGTAGTAGGTTTCTGATGATTCACTACCGCCAGCGTTATTAACCCATACCGAAATTTTTCCAAATTTATTGACTGCTGCATCTACGAGTTCACGTACTGCGTTCTTTCCCATTAGGTCGATTGGGACAGCAAGACCTCGGCGACCGCGATCCTCTATTTTTTGAACGACACTTTCAACGTCATCTTTGCGTCGTGCTGCAACAACGACATCTGCCCCTGCTTCAGCCATGCAAAGAGCAATTCCTTCACCTATTCCTCGACCACCTCCTGTGACCACACATACATGACCATCCATGCGAAAGTTATCGATTACTGTCATTCTGGAACCCCTCGGGTTTAGCGTTTACGACTTAACGTTTAGGCTTCATCTTCTAGCCTAACGGCATAACCTGGACAACTTCTTACTGCATCAAGTGCATCTTCATAGTCCTCACCTTGAGGTTCTGAGTTCAATACATCTGGGAAGCCATCGGGGCGTGCTTTAAACATTTCCGGATAAACCCGATAACATTCCCCTGTTTTGATGCATCGGTCATAATTAATTATTAGTGTCATGTTTGCCTCTTAAGCTAATTCTTTCTCTTTGTGAAATTCAGATGGAGCTCATTCATTCCCAGCATGATACCGGGTTGATGCCTAAAGTTGTTTTTTTCAGGATCTAGTTCGAGTGTTTCAATTCTATCCAGAATGACATTAGTCACAATGTTTTGTTCTAAGCGTGATAGTCCCGCGCCGGGGCAAGATCTGACCCCTTGGCCAAACGTTAAGTGTTGCCCTGGATGTGTTCGCCCAAGATCGATTTCATCAGCATTTGAAAATTGTTTTTCGTCGCGATTACCTGCTGCATAGCGTAGGTGCAGCATTGATCCTCTAGGGATTTCTACTCCTTGCATTACAACGTTCTCTTTACCTACGATCCTACCTGAAAGTCCTTGTGTGGGTGCTTGAAGTCGAAGCATTTCCTCGACAAAGTAACGTACTTTTGAACGATCTCCTCGTAAAGTTTTCATTACCTCTGGATTTTTAGCTAGAGCTTGGGCTTGCTTGATTAGTGCATAGCGTGTTGTTTCATTACCTCCGATGTGCATTGACCAAGCAACGCTGATCACTTCACCATCAGTCAGAGGACGTTCTTCTTTTCCGTAACGTACCTGACATAGATAGGAGATCATGTCTTCTGTCGGGTTTTTTCGTCTCTCTCGAACTTTTTCTTCGATGTATCGATTGAAATCGACTAGTATTGCGGCATTTGCCCGTTCATCTTCTTCGGTCAATAGGTTTCTGGGTCCCGAGCCATAAACAAATCTACGTACTTGAGACTCCTCACATTCTCTAAGAAATGCCATGTCTTCGAGTGGAAATCCGATTACAGTTTCGATAACCATTTGTGGAAGATCTGCAGCAAAATCCGCAACATATTCAACTGAACCCTTATCGATCCAGGTGTCCATGAGTTGGTTTGCATATTTCGTAATCATTTCCCTATGGCGGTCTGCTCCAACAGGACCAACCCATGGGTCTGTTAATGTCTGTCTATGAACCTTATGCATTGCTAGATTTGGTCTTAGTGTGTCACGTGCATCGACATAGTCGTCAAAGCCTTCTTCTTTAAAAATTTCTGCTTCTAGAGCCGATTGGCCACCACCATTGTCAGCTCTTTGAATAAATGTTTCAGTGTCGCGTACTACTCGTTGAATGTCTTCATATTTCGTGAGGATGTATGCATCTGTTCCTGGCGTCCATCCTTCGCCTTCCAGCTGAACGATGGGCTGCTCGTCATGTAAAATTTTATAAGATTCATACCAATGCTCTTGAGCTCCAGGTTGAAAAAGATCAACCTCTCCAGCATTCATAGGGCATGTTATTTGAGCATCCCAGTCTATATCGGCTATGTTGGCTTGTTCTGATGTGGTCATGGTTTACCTACTATACTTTTTCTGATCTTACTCTTGATGAGAAGTCTTTTCCATACTTCTAGTTTTTTTATCTAGTGAGGTAGATTTCACCATCTAGATTTTCGATGTTATGAGTAATAGCTACATTGCCTGTTGATACAGCCATAAGTTCGTCCCCAAGAGAAATGACCTGCGGAGCATCTGATCGATTGTAAGCGGCATAGCCATTTGTGAATTCGCGAACAAACAGACCTTCTCCGCACGCTGAAAGAACAATAAAAGTACTACTAAAGTGTTATTTTTTGCATCGGTTAAATTGTTCTAGATCTATTTTCCTAGGAAAACTTATATGATTCCGACCCTCTATACTCGCTTGGTATGAAAATTATTGATGGCGTTTTCCAATTACTTACACCTTTCCCAAAGTTCTCTACAGCAGAAGCACGAAAAATTCATGGAGAGATAAGAGATAAGCCAAAGATTTTGAAGGGATTACCGTATGTTTTGCCATATCTGATTATTTCCAACGATGAAATCACGTTGATTGATTGTGGATGGAATACAGATACTGCTTTCGAGGCTTTAACTGAAGGTATGGAGGAGCATGGGGTTTCACCTGAGGCTCTTACAAAATTAATTATTACGCATGTCCATCCTGATCACTTTGGTATGTCTGGTCGTCTGAAAGAGATCTCTAATTGTGAAATTGTTATGCATGAGAAGGAATCTGATTTTGTCGATTCACGCTATTTTGCTGATAAATCATTCACTAATGAAGTGCAGAATGATATGCAGAGACATATGCGTCAGCATGGGGTTCCGGACTTACCAGCTGATTTAATGCCAAAAGGTTCAATGAACCGAATGCAGCATGTTTTGCCAGCAAAAGCTGATACGAAGGTACGTGGTGGTGAACACCTGAACATAGGTGACTTTGATCTTGAAGTTGTGTGGACGCCAGGACATGCTCCCGGGCATATATGTCTTTATGAGGAAAATAGAAAAATTCTTTTTTCAGGTGATCACATATTACCAACGATTACACCTAATATTTCTTTACATATACAGAGCGCGGATAATCCATTGAGGGATTACATAAGTTCTCTTGAAATTGTTGAGGAGCTCGATGTTGAGCATGTTTTACCTGCTCATGAATTTGATATTCGGGAATTAAAACGCCGAATTCTTGAAATCCGTGATCATCATTATCAGCGTCTTGATGAAATGTTGAAGTGTGTTGATGCCGGTGCAACTGCATGGGATGTTGCCGGTCGTGTCCAATGGACAACTGGTACCTTGGCAGATTTCGATCCCTTTACGCAGCGTGCTGCAGTAGGTGAGACTCTTGCACATCTAGAGTATTTATTTGAGGAGGGCCGGCTTTCCAAGATAAAACGTGGAGACCAGCTGTTTTGGATACCGGTTTAAGGTGTAAATAGATTGAAGATTTTAAGCCTCGAATTCCTCTTGGAGTCTTTGCATTCCGGCTATCCACCTGTCTCTATCGTTCCCTTTTCTAGAAACATATTGTAGTACTTCAGCATGTGGGGTAACTAAAAAACGTTCCTTGCGAATTGCATCGATAGCATCCTTGGCTACTTCTTCTGGTTCTTTCACCCCATCGATCCCGGCAATAAATGCGCCCTGTTTTGTGTCTTTTGCTAGCATCGCTGTCCTTACTGCTTGGGGGCAAAGACAGGAAACACCAATACCTTTGTTGCCATATGTAATTTTGATCCACTCAGCAAAACTTACAGCAGCAGCTTTAGTTACCGAATAAGGTGCTGAACCTATCTTAGTAAGTAGTCCTGCTGCTGATGCTGTGTTCATGAGATAGCCTTCACCACGTTCAATCATTTGAGGAAGCACATATTTTGCGGCGTAGATGTGGGACTGGACATTTACATCCCAAATATTTTTCCAGTCTTCTGTTTCAACCTCAAAAAAACCAGGTAGATCAATTCCTGCATTGGAACAAAAAATATCTATGCCGCCAAAAAGCGTATTAGCTTTTTCTATAACATTTACTATGTCGGATTCTTTACCGACATTGGCCTGGAGGGCTATGCCACCAATTAAGGAAGCTGTTTCGCGTACTTCTTTAAGATTCATGTCTACGCAAATAACTGATTGAGCTCCTGCTTCTTTGAACGCAATGGATAATGCTTTGCCAATACCACTACCAGCTCCTGTAACTACTACTCTTTTATCCTGAATATCCATATTTAATGTGCACCCCAGCCCTTCCGTCGTTGTGCACGACGGAAATTTAAAAATTTCTGGTCTGGTCGTAACTGTATTTCGTGACCATGTTCACATTGGACAGTTTTCAATTCTTCAACATCACCTAATTGAAACGTAAAAAAACCATCACACAGAGGGCATTCAACTATCCGCGTTCCCCCACGTATGAGTTCGACTAGGTTAGATGCCTTATAACGGATCTTTGTCATAGATCTAACTTGCAGGAATACCTGTTTGAACTACATAGGATCTGTCAATATAGTCAACTCGCACATGTTCACTGATTTCGCCCCTTAGCAGGCGGCGGGCAAGTTCATTTTCAATACGTTGTTCCACGGTTCGTCTAAGTGGTCGCGCGCCATATTCCGGATCGTATCCTTCCTCTACCAATGCAGTTCGTGCTTCTTCGGAAAGAGTAAAAGACACTCCTTTTTCAGATAGACGTTTTTGTACTCCTTCGAGAATCAAGTCAACAATTTTGAGTAATTCTGCTTTAGTAAGGGGCTCAAAAATTATTACCTCATCTATTCGATTAAGGAATTCTGGGCGGAAATGACCCCTTAGAGTTTTATCTACTGAAGCCTGAAGTTCCTTTTGTTTATCGATAGTCCCACTCCTTTGTGTAAATCCCAATGTTGCTTTTTCTTGGACGCCAGTACCTAAATTGCTAGTCATGACAATAACGGTGTTTCGAAAATCTATGGTTCTTCCGTGACCATCAGTTAACTGTCCTTCATCAAGTATTTGTAGAAGTGTATTAAATACATCTGGATGAGCTTTTTCGATTTCATCGAAGAGAATTACCCGATATGGACGGCGTCGAACATCCTCAGTTAATCCTCCACCTTCGTCATATCCGACGTAGCCTGGAGGTGATCCGATCATGCGACTTACTGTGTGTTGTTCTTGATATTCGGACATATCTAATCTAATCATTGCTTCTTCATCATCAAACATGAAGGAAGCCAAAGTTTTTGCTAATTCAGTTTTCCCTACACCTGTAGGACCTAGAAAAAGAAAGGTTCCAATTGGTCTTTGTGGATCTTTCAAGCCTGCCCGGGCTCGTCTAATGGCATCGCTGATTGATGTAATTGCCTCCTCTTGTCCGATTACCCTTTCATGTAATACTCCTTCCATTCGGAGTAATCGTTTACTTTCCGCTTCTTCTAATTGAGCAACTGGAATTCCGGTAATTTGTCCCATCAGCTGAGCTATATCTTCTCCGGTGACAATCATTTCGATGTGATTCTTATTAGCGAATTCAGATCGTAAATTTGTGTATTCCTCTTGTAATGTAAGCACTGTTTGTTTTATTTCCTCCGCCCTTTTGTGGTCTTCACGTTTGATAGAGGCATCTGCATCGTCTGACAGTATTCTCAGGCGAGTAGCTAAATCCTTCAATTCTGCAGGGGTGTCTTGTCCATCTATGACGTGTTTGCTTGCTGCTTCGTCAATTAGGTCAATTGCTTTATCTGGTAGCTTTCGTTCAGACAGGTATCTGTTAGATAAGTTTACTGCTGCATCGACTGCATCCTCACTGATTTTTAATTTGTGGTGAGCCTCATATCGTGGTTTTAGCCCTTGTAGTATTTCCTTGGTGTCTTCTAGATTGGGTTCGCCTACGTGAACGGGTGCGAAGCGACGTTCTAAAGCCGGGTCTTTTTCTATTTTTCGGTATTCGTCCAGAGTAGTAGC
>CAWVTC010000030.1:0-14349 GCA_963933025.1 uncultured Dehalococcoidia bacterium
AGGCCCCTCGATCCATTCTTCCCCATCTATCCACACTTCCTTTTTCCAAACTGGAATGCGTCGTTTCACTTCATCAACTAACCATTTCCCACCAAGAAAGGCCTCCTCTCGATGGGCAGAACTAATGGCTATTAAGAGGCTTGCCTCACCGATTTCCAACTTACCTGTTCTGTGCAATATTGAGCAATCATGAAGTCCGAATTTTTCAATTGCAGCTTTTGCGATTTTGTACATTTCTTTTTCTGCCATTTGTGGGTAAGCATCGTATACAAGATATGAGACTTCTCGTCCCTTGTTATTATTTCTGACAATACCAAGAAAAATATTGATTGCTCCTGCTGCATCATTGCTAATTGATGTGGTTGCTGCCTCTATGTCCAATTTTTCTTTCGTTATCTGGATTAACATCTAACCTCCTGAAACTGGTGGAATCAAGGCGAGAGAGGCTTTCGAATCCACTATTGTTGTTAAATCAGCATATTCTTCATTTACCGCATAAAGTAGCGAGTTCTTGAATGTTTCTAATACAGGATATTCTTTCATCAATCGATTTACGATACTTTCTACGGTGTCCCCAGTTTTGTAGGGAACTTGGAGTTCTCTCTTACCGATTTTTTCAGCCAAGCTTGCAAACAATAAAACCGTGATCGTCATATACCAATTGTATCTTTTGAGGGCAATATTGCCTATCTATGTAGGCAATTGGATTAATTTATTTTAACAAGATGTAAGTCCAATTACGCTATCGTACTATATATAATAATTTTTTAAGGAAAGTTAGCCTGTTGATTTTTGTTGATAAGCCAACTGTTGAGGCGTTTTATTTTGCGTAATGAAGATACACCAATCGCTGTTTCGGAAGCAGCTGAATTATTTAATGTTGTTCGATCAGAGGTTCAACGTACTATTATTGACCAAACCACATTAATTGATCGCCTGCTAATAGGACTTATAACATCAGGGCATATTCTTATTGAAGGTGTTCCGGGTCTTGCAAAATCTCTTACCGTTTCTAGCTTAGCTGCAGCTCTTAAGGTCTCAAGTGTCCGTATCCAATTTACGCCTGATTTGTTGCCTGCAGATCTTATAGGTACTGAAGTTTTAAACCCCAAAGATGCGAGTTTCTCGGTACGTAAAGGCCCAATTTTCACGAATATTGTTATGGCAGATGAAATAAATCGAGCACCAGCAAAAGTGCAATCAGCTTTGCTTGAAGCGATGGAAGAACGTCAGATTTCAATAGGGGGAGAAACCTTCCATTTAGCTGATCCATTTTTGGTTATTGCTACGCAAAATCCTCTTGATCATGAGGGTACGTATCCTTTGCCAGAGGCTCAATTGGACAGATTTCTTTTAAAAGTTCAGGTAGATTATCCGAATCGGCAAGCTGAGAAACAAATTCTTGAACAGCATCTTGGGCTAGGTGAAATAAATGAAGTGATGGCTAGGCAAGTCAGTGTTCAATTAGATGACCTTATAAAGTCTAGAGCTGCAGTAGCAGAGGTTTTCATGGATGATTCGCTTAAGGAGTACATAATTCAGATTGTGCAAGCTACGCGTAAACCTTCAGAACACCGTCTCCCAGAGTTGAAAGAGTTTATTGCATTTGGAGCGTCCCCACGTGCCTCTATTGCGCTGGGTTTAGCTGCCCGTGCGTATGCTCTTTTACAAGGACGAGCCTATGTAATTCCGGAGGATATTAAGGCTCTTGCACTTGAAGTTTTGCGACATAGAATCATCACAACTTATGAAGCAGATGCGGAAGATATTTCAAAAGATGATCTTATTGAACGTATTCTGACTGCTGTTGCAATTCCTTGAGTTTGAAATGAAGTGGTTATCCACTTTTAAAAAACCTTTGAGTGAGCATTCTTCCACTTTGATATCTGAGTCAAATGAGTTGGCTAAGCATGTTAGATCTATTGAAATACGAGCTCGGCGCCTTGTTGGAAACCTGCTGCAAGGGCAATACCATTCAATTTTCCGAGGTACAGGAATTGAATTTGATGAGTTACGTGCGTATATCCCAGGTGATGACATAAGAACCATTGATTGGAAATCATGGGCTCGTACCGGACAGCCTCTTGTACGTAGGTATAGAGAAGAGCGAGATCTTACTGTGCTAATTGCTGTTGACATAAGTAAATCTCTAAATTTCGGCTCGACAGGAATGTCAAAGAACAAACTTGTTGCTGAACTGTGTGCTGTTTTTGCACTTTCTGCGATCCGCAATACAGATCGTGTAGGAGTGATACTTTTTTCAGGTGTTCCACAGCGTTTTATACCAGCTTCTACCGGTTCGATTCATTTACTTCGTATTATTCGTGAAGTTTTGTCTGCTGAGCCTGAAAGAGAAGGAACAGATATAGCAGCAGCTCTCAAATATTGTACTTCCGTATATAAACGTAAAGGTACGCTTTTTGTCATCTCAGATTTTTTAGATTCTAATTATGAACGAGAATTACGTGCTGCGGCAAAACGTTTTGATATTATCGCTATTTGTGTTCGTGAACCTTTAGATCGTTTTCTCCCAAGCTTGGGTGTTTTATGTTTGGAAAATGCTGAGTCCTCTGAGGTTTTCGAAGTAGACACAAATTCAGCATCTAGTAAAAAATCTTACCTTCAAGCAGTTCAAAGTCTTGACAATGATCGAACAAAACTGTTTAAGGAACTTGGAATCTATGAGATCAAGGTTGTTCCAGGTCTAGACTATTTGCCTGAGTTGCTTAAATTTTTTCAAAACTTTCGGGATAGCGTCTGATGTTTCTACGTTTAGTTACTCTTGTTAGTCTGGTTACTGTCAGCATTTTTTTAATTGAAGCAACTGCTACTTCTGCACAAGAATCGGATGATTATAAAAGTTCAGTAAATGTTTCATCAGTGTATGTAGGCCAACAGTTCATATTGGAGTTATTGTTTACAACTCGTAAAAAGGTAGATATTGAGTTAGCTCAAGAATTCGAAACATGGGGTGACTTGGAAGTTATTAGACTTCTTTCACTTGAAACAGAACCAGATCAGATGGGCAGTTTTAGGCATCATTTAAAAGTACTTGTAGCCATTTTTGTTCTGGAGTTTGTGGAGGTAACTCCTGCTGTTCGCCTAACTTCAATTGATGATAAGGCTATTGAAAACATTGTTTATTTCTCTCCAATACGGGTAGAAGTTGTTTCAAGCTTCGATGATATGCAGTCTTTGAGCTTATCCTCACCACCGTCATTGGGTGAGGTAGATGGGGCACGTTCACCGGCTCTAGTACCTTTTGTAATCGGATGTACAGTTGCCGTGTTAGGTATTATTTTTGGCATCGCTAGGTTTGCATATTTTAGAAATTTAAAAAATTCGGGTGCTAATCAGTCGTCATCGATAAAACCTCCAATTGCTTTGGATAACGCATTATTGGAAGGTGATGTGGTAGAGGCATATCGGTTAATTGCTTTTAGCATTCGTGAATTTTTGCAGAGTAATTTTGATTTACCTGCTTCAGCATTGACAACTGCCGAGTTAGGGGATGCTCTCCAAAGAGCTGGTGTAAATGCTGATTTAAGTCGACTTTCACGTGATTTATTGCGTGAATGTGATGCTGTTATATATGCGGGATATAGACCTGCTACTGGTCGTCGTAATGCTGATTTCCAACTTGCCAAGACTGTTTTGGAGAATTATGAAGGGGATGGATTATGATATTTGCAGATCCTTGGATATTGCTTTTATTAATAATTTTAGTGCCTTTTATTTTCATCTATAAAAGGAGAAAAAAGTCTGGAATTAAGATTTCTCATGCATATGGTTTAGCTGATAGTTCTCCTTCATTAAGATTACGTTTGTTTCGACTGTTACCTGGGCTTCGTTTGTTGGTTATAGGCCTATTGATTTTTGTTAGTGCTGGTCCTCGAATCGGGGAAGCAAAGTCTTCAGTCACTACTGAAGGTATTGATATTGTATTGGCGATAGATACTTCTTCTAGTATGTCCTCGGTTAGCTTTGCTCCTGGTGTCACACGGCTTGATGCGACTAAAGTAGTCATTCGTGAATTTATTTCGGACCGGCTGGATGATCGAATAGGTATCGTAGTTTTTCAGCGCGATGCTTTGCCTTTTACCCCATTGACTTTAGATAAGGCTGCTCTCGATACAGTGATTGTTAATCTTGATTCGCGGTTGTTGCCTGATGGTACAGGTATTGGCCTTGGCATAGCTACGGCTGTTTCTATGCTACGTGAATCCAGCGCTCCAAGTCGTATAGTTATTCTTTTAACTGATGGTCGTCATTCTGCTGCATCTATTTCACCTGAAGAAGCTGCAGAGATAGCTGCGGCCTTGAAAATACGTATTTATACCATTGCAGTTATTGGTAGTGACCAAAATAATCAGCAGGTACAATCGGTAGATTTAGAGTTACTTGAAGGTATTGCTAACAGAACAGATGGGCATTCTTTCATAGCTACTAGTCCCGATGATCTTGCGAAAGTATATCGTCAAATAAGTAGTTTAGAAGTTGGACCTGTTGTAACTAAAAATGAATTACTTAATTCCTCGGTAACACCATGGCTAGTAGCTATAAGCATACTTTTATCAATTGATATCTTTCTTGTGGGTGGAATTTTTAGAAGGTTCTCAGAATGACTTTTGGCGAACCGATGTATCTAGTATTAATTCTTATTCCTGTGCTAGCCCTTTTTTTTGCATGGCAAAAAACAAGAAAGCGTGTTTCCTCGATCCGTGTCCTAACTAGAAAACCAGTTCATGTGCGTTGGGCTTTCCTATTTTTGCTAGGTTTGGGAACTATTTGTATTGTTTTTGCAGCATCTCATCCACGTTGGGGGGACACTGAGGTACCAGTACAATCCAATGATGCTCAACTGGTAATAGTGCTGGATGTTTCCCGAAGTATGGCTGCAGATGATATTGCACCTGATCGATTGACCGCAGCCAAGGAAGCGCTTGCCGAAATCTTAACAAGGCTTACTAATGAACGAGTTGCACTGGTAATTTTTGCTGGGGATGCATTATTGCGCTTCCCGCTAACCCATGACCTTAAAGCTGCAGGGAATGTTATTTCTACATTAACTACAGGATCTATCTTATTGACTAAGGGCACCAATACTTCTGCGGGCCTTGAATTAGCCCATAGTATTTCTGATCCAAGTTCCCAATCTGTGAAACTGATACTTTTGCTTAGCGATGGTGAGGATTTTAGTAAAGAGACATTTTCGGTAGCCACGCGTTTTAAAGATGGTAATTCGCAGTTTTTGGTAGCTGGTGTTGGAACTCCTGAAGGTGGAATGGTTCGTGCAGTCGATCGTTTTAATGGGAAACCGTATTACTTGCTTGAAGAGGATGGTAGTCCTGTAATCTCAAAATTAAATGAAAATACATTGTTGGAAATTGCACAAGCAGCTGAGGGTACATATCTCGGTAGTGATTTAAGTATTGTCTCTGATTTTGTGATCTCATCAATGTCATCACTAGGCAACAAAACTTATTCTTCACATTTAGTTACCCAACCGGTTGATCGTTTTCAAGTATTTACTTTGATTGCACTCTTGTTGATTGTGATTGCTACAATTTTTGAACTGCGTAGAAGCATATCTAGGTATTTTTTATGGTTAGGATTTTTGTGCTGTAGCATATTTTTCTTTGTTTCATGTGCCAGCAATGCATGGTCTTTAAATGAGAATGCTATTCAAGCCTGGAATGCAGGTAATTTTGAACATTCAGTTACCCTTTTATACGAAGCACAGGCTACCGAACCTACAAATGCTGGAATCAGTTTGAATCTTAGTTATGCGCTTTTTTCCTCTGGTCGGTATGAAGAATCAATTGAATTTGCACATCGTGCTATTAATGTGGGTAATGAAGATATTAAGGCTATGGCATATCATAATTTAGCGCGCGCTCGTTTTAAACTTGAAGATCTGACCTCTGCTCTATTCGCATTGAAACAAACCCTCTTGATTAATCCTGATGATGAAATGGCACGTCAAGATTATGAAATTATATACAAAATTTTACATAAATTAAAAGATCAGTCATTTGAGGAACAAGGTGAGGCTGATGCTGGGCAAAGCAAAAATGAGCAGTCTACGCAATCGCAAGATCGTGAATCTGGTGAACAGAAAACAAGGAAGCAAGGAAACACAGATGCACGTGAGTCATCAAATTTATCTCGTGTTGAGGTTCAACAGTTGCTTGAAAGTATTGATGCTGAAATTAGGAAATTACGTCTCAGCTTTGGTGAGGTTCTGTCTGCAGAGGAGGCTTATGCCATGCTTGAATTAATTGAAGAGCGTTCTAGATTAGCCGGGTTACGGACTTCTACTGGATTAGAAACAGATCAGCGTGCTCGTTAATCTTTCGACGGATATTGGTTCACCAGATATAGTCTCGAAGTGATTAGGCAATTACCTATTAGCTTTGTTGAACCACGTGTTCAGATCACAATTGCTCTAGTTGCACTTGTGACTCCTCTTAATTCAACCATGTTGGCTGCTGCACTTCCAACGATCCGTACCCAGTTCGATATTGGTGTAGGTGAGCTTACTTTACTGGTTAGTATTTATCTTGTGGCTGTTGCGGTGATGCAACCTATTGCTGGTCAATTAGGTGATGCATTTGGAACTCGTCGTATCATGATTTTTGGATTACTAGCAATTATCTTTTGTTCGATTCTAGCTGCAAGTGCTTGGTCTTTTCCAGCATTGGTAAGCGCACGTGCATTGATGGGTGTGGCATCTGCCCTTGCTATGCCAAATGCAATTGCCTATCTACGAAAGCATTTTTCAGGAACAGATCGATTAGGTTCGATATTAGGAATAAATGGTGCTGTTTTGTCAGCGTTTGCTGCTATAGGTCCCGTTATTGGCGGGGTTCTTTTGCTTGCGGGCTGGGAGTATATTTTCCTTGTCAATATTCCTATTTCGTTAATCGCCGTATTTCTACTTTTTCAACTTAAGCCAGATTTTGTAAGTGGTCGTAAAGCACTATCTCTTGATATGATGTCCATTTTTTTACTCCTTTTGATATTTATATCTTTGGTTGTAGTGGGTATTGCAATTTCTAATAGTAGAGACATATTTGCAATTGTAGCGCTTCTTATTTTCGGTGTTTCTATCATTGGATATTGGGCAGTTTTCAAAAGAAGAGGTCTGGGGGTTGTGAATTTAAATCTGTTTACTAAAACGAATTATCTTTTTGCATCGATAGGGCAAGGGTTAACTAATTTTATTCTATATTCTCTACTTTTCGCGATACCTCTTTTTCTTATAGATATGCGTGATATAAATCATCAGGTAGTTAGCTTTTTACTTTTCATAATATTTGCAGGTTCTTTGGTTACAACGCCTATTGGGGGAGTGCTTGCAGATAGGTTAGGTTGGCGATATCCAATTGTTCTGGGGTCAATAATTCTTTTGGTAGGTTCTGTTGCACTTACAATTGTGTTACAAGCACCTATAATTTTATTTCTTATTCCCTTTGTCCTAATCGGTACAGGTATAGGTCTTACTGGTGCAGCTCGTAGTGCAGCAGCTTTGCAAGCTTGGCCACCTACAATAGCTGGTTCAGCTGCGGGGACCTATTCCCTTTCTAGATACATTGGTTCGATTATAAGTACTGCAATTATGGCTGCTGTTTTGGGTGTATCACCTACAGTAACCTCGTTCTTAATTTTTTTTAGTATTCTTGCCGTCGCCGCTTTAGCGAATTGTTTTGTAGGTTTTCCTATAAGAACGCAGCAACACGAGTAAATCTATTTTTTGTAAAGTGCCCCTTGCAAAGTGGGTATCGTAAGAGGCACCTGTAAAGTATGTAGATCTATAAGGCACTTCCTATTTTGATTTTTTGTGGTTTTATAGACTCTGGTATTGCTATCTGAATTGTAAGTATTCCGTTACAAAAATCTGCCCTAGTCTCAGCACCGTTTATTATATTTGGAAGTCTGACACGTCTTTTTAGATTTCCGGTGAATCGTTCTTGAAGATATGTTTTTTCATTTTCGGCATTCTCAGATATTTGATGTTCTGCATTAATGGTGAGGTAACCTTCATGTAGCTGAATATCAATTTCTTCTTTTGAAAAACCAGGTAACGATGCCCGAACAAGGATAGCTTCTTCTGTTGATGCAATATCAAGAGGAATCTCAGTTTTTATGGGCAAAGCCCTAAATGAATCACTGGTTAAGGGATCGTATTGAAAGATCTTATTAAAAAATCCATCAAATGAAGTTTCCAAAGTATTTAAATTTCTAAGCATGATAATCCTTTCTGCTAAAGTCTTAGTACAAGATACTCATACTTTACTATATTTAGCACTCTATGGTCAAGAGTGCTAAATATAGTAAAGAGTTTTTTCTCGTGTTTAAGAGAAGCCTTCAAGTCGAGGCATTTGTAACGGGTTTCCGTTACGAGCTTCATCTAAGGCTGTTAGGCTGTATCCGCCCAAGACTTCTTTTTCTTGACAACGTGCAGCTATTTCGACACGAACGATGTGGCCATCTAGTGTTATAAACGCACCGATTTTTGTTGCTGAAATTTCAATAGCTTTTGCCAATACATAATCATGTGCTGCTAAAGCATTACTTAATTTCTCTGCTACTTCTTCTTGTTGTGTGAGACTTGGATCTTCGAAAACAATCTTTTCATTTTGTTCAAGCACCGGTTATTGCACCAAGTTCTTTCCAATCCATTGCCCTTCGTGCTTCCCAATGTTCTACCCAGGAGGAAACAATGCCTTGAGGACCATGGTGATAATCTACTTCAAGAGTTACCTCTCCTTTTTCATTGAATTCGAGTCTAGACATCCCTTCAAAACTACGCCATTTTCCATAGTTCTCATCATCCTCTTCCATAATTTGGCTGTATGCCATCCAGAGTATGGCGACACCTTGGTGATTTTCTGCAATATATGTTTCCTCTACTGGAACTCGTAGCGTTAACCCAACTCTACCTTTTACCCAGAATTCACGAATTTCATCTTTTCCTCGTAAGGTTCCATCATGGTTCACAATATCTCTCATCACGGCATCATCTGAAAACCATTCATCAGGTCCGTAAGCATCGCCGCTACTCCAACCTCCCTCTTCAAAAAGTTTCCGTGCAGTTTCTATATTTTCTGGTGTCGCTGGCATTTTGTTCTCCGCTAGATTTTCTAGAATTATAACGTTTGGATTTATCTTTCACATCAAGTTGTTCAAACATCTTTTCCGTCCCTTCCAATTCATCTCTAATCCCTGATACAGTTCCTGAATCAATACATAGGTTGCGCAATGACTACGAATACTCCGAATGATGAAACACGAGAACAATTAAGCCAAGAAAGCATCGACCAGCTACGAGAGAAGGTAAGTCTTTTCTTGTCCGAAAATATTTATCCTGCGGAAGAAATTTTTCACAAAGATGATGAAGAGTCTTTGTCCTTGATGAAAGAATTGCAATCCAGAACAAAAGAAATGGGTTTTTTCGCGCCACATCTCCCTACTGAAGCTGGTGGAATGGGAATAGGTTTTATGCCATATGTCTACTTGAATGAGATTCTTGGTCGCAGTCCTTACGCACCTGCGGCATTTGGTGCACAGGCTCCAGATTCTGGGAATGCAGAAATTCTTTGGCAATTTGGTACTCCTGAACAACAAGAGCAATGGATGAAACCGTTAGTGAATTGTGAAATTTCCTCATGTTTTTCTATGACTGAGCCTGATGTTTCTGGAGCTGACCCTACAGGACTTCAAACTACTGCAGTTAGAGATGGTGATAACTGGGTAATAAATGGGCATAAGTGGTTTACTTCTGGTGGGTTGAATGCTTCGTTTGCCATAGTGATGTGTGTCACTGATCCAGAGGCACCACCTCATAGCAAAATGTCGCAGATTATTGTTCCAACGGACACTCCTGGATTCAATATTATTCGACCTATCCCTGTAATGGGTGATACGGAAGGTCATCATTGTGAAATTGTCTATGACGATGTACGTGTTCCAGTTACGAATACGCTTGGAGAACCCGGACATGGGTTTCGTATAGCGCAACGTCGATTAGGGCCAGGTCGTATTCATCATTGTATGCGTTGGCTTGGTCAAATGCAGCGTGCGTTTGAACTTATGTGTAGTTATTCACTTAAGCGGGAAGCCTTTGGCAGTCCCCTCGCAGAGAAGCAAACAGTACAAAACTGGATTGCAGATTCATATGTTGAAATTCAAGCAGCACGTTTGCTTACGTTACGTGCTGCCGAAAAGATTGATGCTGGTGATGAAGCACGTGTGGAAATCTCGGCTATCAAATATTTTGGTGCGAAGGTACTACACGATGTAATTGATCGTGCTATTCAGACCCATGGGGCACGTGGAGTTTCTGGTGATACACCTTTGCAGTCTATGTACAGAAATGCTCGAAATGCAAGAATCTATGACGGTCCAGATGAAGTGCATCGTATGGTTGTTGCTCGCCGAATTCTTCGAACGTTTCGCGAAGGTACTAGTTGGGATTTTGCTACTTTGTAGTTTGGTCTGGGAGTTTTTGTATGACTGATAAGTCAAAAAGTGGGGAGGTCAGTTCGCGTGGTTTAGGCGATTATTTATCACATTTTCTCCCTGGTTCTCCTGAGAATATTTCTGTTGAGCCACATATAGCTGGTGCATCAAATCTTACTTATTTTGTTTCTTTTAATGGTACGGAAATGGTATTAAGACGCCCCCCCGTGGGTAACCTTTTGCCCACAGCACATGATGTTTTGAGGGAATACAGATTCATAGATGCTTTATACGAGCACGTACGAGTTCCAGAGCCCATACATGCGTGTGCTGACATTTCTATTATTGGTGCTCCCTTTTATCTGATGCGTCGTGTAGATGGAGAGATAATGAGGGATGCTATTCCTGCCTCTTGTGATTCAGAGTCAGGTCGAGTTGCTTTCGGGGAAGAAATGATCAACGCACTTGTTGAATTGCATTCTGTTGAATGGCAATCGACGACGTTACAGGGTAGACCTGATGGTTATCTTAGTCGTCAACTTCGTAGGTGGTCTGGACAATGGGCTCTGACTCGTTCAGCTTCCCGATCATTGGATGGTCTAGATAAAGCTGCCGTATGGTTAGCAGATAATCTTCCTCCTGAAAATATTGCTACGGTAGTACATGGTGACTACAAACCGGATAACGTTATTTTTTCTGGTACTAGCCCAGATTTAATTGCGGTTCTAGATTGGGAGATGGCTACTATTGGAGACCCATTTGCGGATGTAGGTTGGCTACTTTCTTATTGGGGTGATCCCGATGATCCGATGCCGGTTCCAGATTATATTCCTAGTGGTTATCCTGTCCCACGCATAACTGCTGGGGAGGGTTTTGCTGACCATGAAACATTACTCGCATTGTATGAGAAAAAAAGTGGTCGTTCGATTGAGAATATAGATTTTTATATAGTTTTTTCTGTTTTTAAGCTTGCAGTTATCCTTGAGGGCTTATACATGCAGTATCTGGATAAAACTGCTGTTAATCCTAAAAATGCTCGCTACGAGTGGGAAGTTCCTATGTTGGTAGATCGTTTACAGCGACTTATTTCTGCAGCTTAAATATGCAGCATATACTTTAATTTATTGTTCATCCCAGACTCATATTAATCAGATTGTTCTGGTTTGTTTGAGATTCATAGTAAATTCGCAGCATTCAATCTCTCAGAAAATATTGCTGTTGCTTGGCGATACTTAGACAATTCTTCTAAGCACTAAGTAGCTATATAAACTTTTAAGAATATACGGTGCATACAATGCACACCGTGACTGAATCGATATTTCTTTACTCGGCCCTGTTGGACACTATTTAGGGTAACGTTTCCCGTTCAAAAATATGCTGATAAATGTAGAGCGAACAAGATATTTATAAGTTGTTAGGCATATTAAAGTAGTCACTACTATTGCTAGTAGAAATTTATATATTGCAGGTATAGACCACTCGAACATGGCAAATGTGATAAAGGTAACTATTGGAAGATGGATTAGGTACATCCAGTATGAACCATCCGAAATGAATCGTAGTTTGCTGTTATAAGAGCCTAATTTGCTTTCTGCTAAGCCAATGAATGCATACGAAAATAGAACGGCACAAATAATTTTTAATAAGTATTGCAACCATTGCAATAAATTAGGTTCAATATCAGTGGTACTTTGGCTATAAATATCCCGAGGCAGATTCGTTTCAATTATTCCTAAAATTACATACAAAGCGAAAAGAATGATTGCTGTACCCAAATAATATTGCCAATAGGATTTCATAAAGTTTAGTAATACAGTGTTCTTATAAAGGAGATATCCAAAGAAAAAATATAGCCCGCTGGCTAGTGGGTTTAGAATTAACTCCCCCCAATTTTGGACATTGCTGAGCAGACAAATAATGATAAAACCAAGAGGGAATCTGGATCGGAAAAAGATAGAGTCTAAAAGCGCATCAACTTTGTGAAGACTTGTACTGATGAATCTCAAGCTACTGTTGCTTGTTCTTTTCAATACACGAGTAAATAGCAAATATGGCAAACTGAAAATGCCCGTTAATATGACAAATATCATTAGGTGCCACAGAAACCATAGGTGGTGTGGTTGGCCATCGAACGAAAAGAAAAACGACAATTCACCCGTTTTGCCGTACTGGAAAATCCAAGGTAGCAATAAGGACATTAATGGAAAAAAGACTATTATTGGTAATCCTATACGAAGAAATCTGTTTCCCCACCAAATTTTCCATGATTTTCGACTAATAATGAGCTTGGCAAAGAACCCTGCTAGTACAAAAAATAACGGCATTCGCCAAACATGTATGAATTCAAAAATGATTTTAATTAGTTCAGATGAATTCTTATCAGCAGGCCAGTACGCTGCTATATCTGGGATATATGGTAATGCAGCGTGTAAGACTATCCCTAAGAGCATTGCAATACCTCTTAAGGCATCTAATCCGTGATATCTGAGTGTTGTTTCAGGAATTGTCACGTAGTCATTTAACTATAGTGGGACTGTAGTTGCCAGAGATGAAAGGAGGGTATCCCCTACACTACAGGTGAGGATATTTATATGAGATTTTTTATAAGATACCCGATAGTCGTCCGTTTAGTTTTCAAGTTCTTGATGACTTATATGCGTATTAAGAAAACCTTAACCACCTGGAGACTCCGTTAAATTCTTCTCCCACCGTAATCTCCGTAATGCTGCTTCTGCTTCTGCTGCACCAGTTCCGCTAAGGGCAAGTTCATTGTCTACAACTTCAACCAAAAGGTTTAGCTCGTCGTTCCCTGTGTTGCTCGGGTCGAAGTGGCTAAGATTGGCACTGTTCGCACTCCGGACCGCTAGCACCCAGCCAACGTTACTTAGATCTGCAATTGCTTCGTCTAGGTAGTCCTTTTCTTCGACGTTTGTATATTTACGTGCCTGTAACAATTCAAGGTATTGGTTCCACTGGCGGTAAATGTATATGTAGAGAACGCGCTGTATGTACAGTAACTTTTTGGAAAATGTTGAAGTAAGAGACATTCACACAGTCTACAGATTTAATTACCAGATACCCCACCCGGTATGGTCATATTCATAACTACTGTGGTAAATATAACTGTTTAGCTAACTGTTCAGGGTACTAAACACACGGCAGCATCACACATGCTAAGCAATGGTATATCTCTGGATCTCGTGTCGAAATATTTGGGACATACTTTGATTTCCACAACTGACGCAAGTTATGGACTCCTAGTATTAAATGCTTTGGATGAATTGCCAGCAGCTTTGCTACGTCGTGCGTAATATAAGGTGCAATGTTAGTGGAACGAATAAATCCAGATTGGCAATGGACCAGATACCGAAAGGTTTCGCTATCAAGGGATGATGGGCCAAAGCTTTCGTACCCAATTAAATACCGACCCACTAGAGAGGCATCAACCTTACACAGAAGCTTTGCCAAAGCTTTCTCAGATCAACGTTTTAAAACTACTGAAATAAAAGATATGAAACTCCGCAGGAGTCGGAGGAAGCAGTTTCTTGAACATTGGTTAACGAGTTTTGGAAAACTCAAAGATGAAATCGTAATTCCTCTTGGAGCAGGTGATGGGTTTGACGAATTTCACTTCACTAAAGAAGCAGGGTTTATTTGGTGGATTGTTCAGGTTTTCGATCTGCTGAGATCTGACAGCAGAGTCACAGTAGATGTTCGGGCTGTCGATGCTTACGGAATTATGATTGATGTTCCCAACCCCGCACAAGTAGCGAGCGATGATGACGATTTCCTCCCATTTCAACGGGCCATAGTAGAACCCCCTCCTCCTGTGACTGCTATTAATGGCAAGGTCAATGACCATGGCAGCTATATCAAGAGGAACAT
>CAWVTC010000031.1:0-13797 GCA_963933025.1 uncultured Dehalococcoidia bacterium
AGGTTTTTAAAGAGATAAGTGGCCGTTTCATGCTAGGTGAAGGTGATGCTCATCTTCTACATAGCAAAACTATTGAAGAAATAACAGAAGAGTTAAAAAAACCTGAAATTAAAGAGATGATGATGGCTGAGCTACCAGCAGCTCGTCAAGATATTGAATTTCTTGGATTAGATCGAGTTTTTATTTTAGAAGAACCGTTGAATTACGAGCCAGAGCAAAAAAATAGCGTTGCTGCCATGGCAGAAACACAAGATCGAGACCCTTTTGAACTCTTTTATGATCTTATGTTAGAAGAAGGTGGAAAACGTTTCTTTTTCGCGCCTATGATGAACTATACAGATTTTAATTATGAAGATGTCCGCACAATGATTACACATCCTCGATCTGTTATGGGGCTTGACGATGCCGGGGCACATTGTGGTGTGATCTGCGATGCAAGCATGCCGACATTTATGCTTACGCACTGGGCTCGTGATAGAAACCGTGGAGAAAGACTTCCTTTGGAATTTGTTGTGAAAAAAATGACAAGTGATACCGCTAATTTATATGGCTTACATGATCGCGGAGTTATACGTATAGGGATGAAAGCAGACTTGAATCTTATTGACTTCGAGAATCTAAAGGTAGATTTGCCTGAACTAGCCCATGATTTACCAGCTAATGGCAGAAGACTCATACAAAAATCTAAGGGGTATGTAGCGACTATCGTTAGTGGCACAGTTATAATGCAAAATGGTGAAGATACTGGAAATCGACCAGGTTCTCTAATTCGAGGAAAGCAACTTGCACCCAGTGGGATTTAATTAAATCAGCACTCTTAAAATCAACTAGCCTGCGCTAGTCCACAATTTATTATGTACAATTGTGGATTGCTAAAATTTTTATTTGACTCATTAACTATCCCCAAACATAGCTACTTGGTAAAACTACAGGTCTAACATACTAAACCCCTGGAGAACTGTACTGTGCAACTGAATCTGGGGATCCCTGACTGGTTACGAGCAAAATTTTCCTATGGTTGGTGGATAGTTGCTTCAGGTGTAGTAATCAACGCCTTAATTAGCGGATTGTTCATGCAAGCCTATGGAACTTATGTTTCCGTGTGGAGAGACTCTTTTGGATGGAGCAACACATTACTAAGTGGGGGCTACTCAACAATACAAGGCACAACAGGTGCAGTAGCACCAATCCAAGGATGGTTAACAGATAAATTTGGCCCTCGGAAAATTCTAAGAATCGGCCTAGTGCTAATGGGGCTAGGCCTTATTGCGCTCAGCACAGTCAATTCAATTGGATTCTTCTACCTAACACTTATCTTGATTGCATTAGGCGTAAGTTTTGGCGGCTTTCTTTCTTTAATGGTTGCGATCGTAAATTGGTTTGAAAAACGACGTGCACTTGCAATTTCCTTTTTGGTTACCGGATTCGCCCTAGGTGGCCTTTTGGTCCCATTAACCAGCCTATCACTAGAAATAATCGGTTGGCGTACAACTGCATTTATATCGGGATTGGTTATAATTGCTTTCACATTTCCAATTACTCAAATTATTAAACATAGACCAGAAGATATGGGAATGCTTGTCGATGGAAAAGTCCTTGATCCTGGAGATGCCAGCACGAAAGAAGACTTGGAAATTGAAGAAAATAAAAAGAATTTCACACTAAAAGAAGCTTTAACTTCAAAACCTTTTTGGTTTTTATCGTTAGGTCACAGTACATCCCTTTTAGTTATATCCGCTGTCCAAGTACATTTGGTTTCCCATTTACAAAATACAATGAATATGACCCTAGTTCAGACTGGATTAATAGTTTCCGTCATCACAACTGCACAAATTGTAGGAACTTTTGGTGGTGGATATCTCGGAGATCGCTGGAGCAAGCAGAAACTTGGTTTCATCGCAATGATTGGACAAGCAGGAGGATTATTTCTACTCACATTTTCTAATTCAATTGGGCTAATTATAGTATTTGCAATTGTTCATGGATCCATCTGGGGTATGCGGGGACCAATCATGCTTGCTCTACGCGCCGATTATTTTGGAAGGAAGAATTTCGGAAAAATTATGGGTGCCTCTCAATTTATTATGACTTCGGGCATGGTAATAGGACCCCTTTTTGCAGGACTACTCGCAGACAGAACTGGAGACTATGAACAAGGATTCATAATTTTGGCATGTGTTGCCTTATTAGGATCAATCTTTTTTATCTTACTCCGGAAACCTAGCAAGACTGAAAACCCCCTTAATAATCTTTAACAGTTAGAATCACCTGAGGTCCCAATGGAAACATCATCAAATATGTTCGAAAACGTAAATCTTAGTGTTGATAAAGCATCAGAATACCTAGATATTGCCCCTGGACTTCTTAAGCAAATCAAACAATGTAATGGGCTGTACAGAATGAGTTTTCCTGTTCTGGATGACAATGATGAAGTTACTGTCATTGAAGCATATCGCGCTGAACATAGCTTCCATCAAACACCTACCAAGGGAGGAATCCGCTTTAGCCCTACAGTCACTGAAGATGAAGTGATGGCCCTCGCAGCTTTAATGACATATAAATGCGCTATCGTTGAAGTTCCGTTTGGTGGAGCAAAGGGAGCTGTTCGAATAGATCCACATACAATAAGTAAAAGTTATCGAGAACGAGTTACCCGCCGCTATACCACTGAACTTAATCGTAAAGGTTTTATCGGCCCTGCTGTAGATGTACCCGCACCTGATTATGGTACAGGCGAACAGGAAATGTCTTGGATAGCGGATACCTACATGACACTGAATCCAGGACAAGTCGATGGACATGCTTGTGTAACAGGAAAGCCACTTAGTCTCCATGGCATTGATGGAAGGGCAGGTGCCACAGGTTTAGGTGTAGCAATTGGTATTGCAGAAGCAGTGTCCTTTAAAGAAGATATGGACCCACTAGATCTAACTGTGGGAGTAGCCGGAAAACGCATTATTATCCAGGGCTTAGGAAAAGTAGGATATCACGCGGCACTTTCACTCCAGAATGCTGGTGCACTTATCGTTGGTATTGCAGAAATTAATACAGGACTTTATGACGAGAAAGGCATTGATGTTCAAGCTCTTGCAAAACACCGCAATGAGAATGGCTCTATTCTGGGCTTCCCCCAAGGAAAAAATATTGAAAATCCAATGTCTCTGCTTGAATACGATTGTGATGTATTGATCCCTGCAGCACTCGAAAATCAAATTACAGAAAAAAATGCAAATCGCATAAAAGCAAAAATTGTTGCTGAAGCTGCTAATGCACCAACGCATCCATCAGGAGATAAAATCCTAAACGAGCGTGGAGTACTTGTAATCCCCGACATTTTTTTAAATGCTGGCGGTGTAACTGTTTCCTATTTTGAATGGTTAAAAAATCTTGCCCACATGAGTTTGGATAGGCTAACCCACCGTTACGAAGAGGAGACGAATAAGCGCGTAATTGGAATTGTTGAGAACTTGACAGGTCGGACATTAAACAAAGATGAAAGACAGGCTTTGACTCAAGGACCAGAAGAAATTGATTTCGTACAGTCTGCACTCGCTGATACCATGATTGAGTCTTATAACAGCATTCGGGACCTCAAAAACTCCAATCAAATCCCCGACTTGCGTACTGCCTCACTTGCTTTATCGCTGCAAAGGGTATCGAAAAGTTACCTAACTAGGGGCATTTTTCCTTAGTAGTATTCAAAATTAGAATTCTTCTCTCGTTACTTGCGAGATTCCTTTTTCTTTGGTTATGTGATATCTCACCGGCATTCGTTCGGCAAGACCTGGTACATGGGTCACGATACCGATTATTCGATCATCGCTACCCAATTGCTCAATCGTTGAGGCTACTATTTCCAAAGTGTCTTGATCGAGTGCACCAAACCCTTCATCAAGGAAAAGTGACTCCGGTCGGTGAGAATTTTTTGCTGAAAGCCTGGTAACCTCATCAGCAAGGGCAATCGCAAGAGAAAGAGATGCTAGAAACGTTTCCCCCCCCGATAAGCTATCCACTGATCGTTCCTCGCTAGCGTTGTAATGATCGACTATTAGAAAAGTCCCTGCATCTTCAGCGAGCTTAAGCGTATATTGCCCTCCTGAAAGTTCTAAAAGCTTCTCGGAGGCAGTTGTAACCAAGCCAACAAAAACCTCCTGCAAATACCACCTTTCGAAATTCTCCTTACGCATATGTATTACTAGATCTGCTGCAATTTCCTTTTCTTCATTTAAATTCTTTCTTTCCTGCTGCTTTTCCTTCTTATCCCGAAGATCGGCCTCAATCCTTTTCCCCTCAATCTCAAGTCGTCCCAGTTCTCTATATAGAGCTTCCTGAATTCCCTCACTCCCAAACTCGATACCCACTTCTCGACAGCGATTTAAAAGCTGTTGTTCAACAGTTTTTAAAGTATTTTCTGTTTGATCCCTTTCTATAGTTTTTTGGGAAATATCCTTTTTTATTTCATTTAATTCCGTTCTTGTCCAAATCAAAAAATCGTTCCATTTTAAGAAGAGATCATCTGTATCAAAGATTGGGGCCCCGTACTCCACAACAGTATCTCGCTGCTGCGAAAGATACTGTTGTGCCTGCTGCACCTCAGCCTTGAAGCCCTCAAAAATATCTCTTGCCTTATTCTCATGTACTTCTGCACTGGTATGTTTCTTTCTAATACTTTTCAACTCATCTTCAATAGTTTCCCGCTCTCTTATTTGTTTTTTAAGCAAATCTTCTTCAGGAAGAACATCTAGCTTCAAACGCATCATCTCCGAAGCCTTCAATGCTTCTTTTTTCCTAGTCTCCAAATCAGTTCTCTTGTCATTTAATCTTGCTGTAGCATCGTCAAAAGTCCGCCTTGCCCCATCGAAAGCTTTAGATGCATCCTTCTCGGCAATAACCAATTCTTGAACCTTGTCTTCTTGTCTTTTTAAAAGATTGTTAGTCTCATCAATCTTTTTCTCTAGAACTAATACTCCATGCTCATGACCAGTAACAGAAAACTGTTTCTGATATTGGTCTACGATTGTATAGAAATCTTCTTTTCGTTTTTCCTCGACATGTAAAGAAGTACTGAGTTTATCTAGTTTATTTTTTGATTGGCTTGATATCCCCCTCGCTTCCTCATCATCTTGCTTGGCAATTTCAAGATCTGCAGAGATCGTGTGTTCAGGTATTTTCGTTAGAACTTCACCACATACAGGGCAAAGATCACCAGCTTTTAACCCTTCAACAACCTGATAGACAACATCTTCCTGCCGGACCTTTTCATATGTCTTCGTTTTCCCATCGGCATATTTAGAATCTTTAACAAATATGTTCTGAGCCTCGCTAACCTCCTCTTCCAATTCTTTTACTTTTTTCATCGAATCTTCATAAGCAAAGAAACTATTTTTCATCGTTACAAATATTTCAGCAGTAGGTAACTCACTTCGTGAATTTTGTAAATCAGCCAATTTTTCTTCCTCTTTTTTCAGGCTGGAAAAAGTTTCATCGTGACTGTTCTGCTTACGCTGGACATCCTCTTTCAATTCTTTTCTGTCATTTTTTGAATCGAGCTCTTCAGCTTGACTCACGAATTTTTTAATTTCTTGTTCAGAATGATGATAATCGCGATAACTTTGCTGACCTTCATACATTTCGCGAGCAGAAGGCAACCGTGTAAGGTCAGCATTTTTTATCTCTATGTTCTTTTGAAGACTTTCCCTCATCTTTTTGGCGCCTTCCCAATTCTGTGAAGCTGATGAAACCTTATCCGTTAATTCAGAAATATTAGACGGCATCTTTATCATCGCCATAGTCTCTTCCATATCTTTCAGACGTCTAATGTCTTGCGCTACCTTCTCTAAGTCCTTATTTGACAAGTCTAATTTTTCCATCTCCAGAATTAAATCGTTTTTTAAAACAGATAACTTTTCAACTCGTCGATTCACCTTGTCTTGCTCCTCCACCGTAACGCTTTGTAAAAGGTCAAGCTGTCGGTCTAGCGTTTCAACCTGACCAGTATGGTTTTGGAGCACAGCTCGAGCTCGTTTCTGTATTTCTTCGAAATACTCGAGACCTAGCAAACTTTTCATTAAATTTTGTCTTTGACCCGACGTAGCCTTCATAAAGCTTGCAAAATCACCTTGTGGCAATATCACGCACCGTTTGAATTCACCAAAAGTAAGACCTAGAAGATTTTCAATTGTTGCAAGGATTTGCTTTGGCGAACTCGCAAGGACAGGATCAGGATAATCAGAATGCTCACATTCGAGTCGACTCTCTTTAGCTGAGGCAGTTCCTTGTTGCTTACGCAGAACTCGAACGACCATATACTTTTTCCCCTGAACCTCGAAGTCCAGCCTTACGCGAGTTTCATCGACCGAGCTATGCATAATATTTTGAATTCTTGTTTCGCCATATCTAGGGACAGAACCGTAAAGAGCAAAGCAAATAGCATCAAGCAAGGAAGATTTACCGGCCCCTGTCGAACCAGTAAACGCAAATAAATTTGTATCCTTAAAATCAACTACAGTTCTATTACGGAATGAGGAAAAACCCTCGACTTCAAGTAGTAAAGGTCTCATTCGACGCCTCCACATACAACTGATCAAAGAGACTTAGTAGTCGCTCATCCTGTACTTTTTTACTTTTCAAGTAATCAGAAAAAAGATCGTGTGGATCTAAACCATGCAAATCACGGGCCATCTGAGGTTCTTTTGTCAGTGTTGATAACGTCTGCACTGCGACGGCATTAGGGAAAAGCTCCCTGACTTCCTGGGCTAAACCCGTACGTTGTGATTCCTCAACGTTAACCCTTAAAAAAACTCCTTCTGAAAGTAAATCGGGTCCTTCTTCTTGACGTAAAGATTCTAACTTAAGGAGATTTCCGGAAATTGTTCTCAACTGGTAGCCCGAATTAAGGGAAACCTGAGCAACTTGATCTTGGACAAGATTCTGACCTGCCTGAACTTCAAAAATGTTTACACCCTGGATACCTGGTTCCTCACCAAAATTCAGTTGTGTCGGTGATCCTGAATACCAAACTTCACCCAACCCTCCTTGCAGACGTTGACGTTTATGGTAATGGCCTAAAGCACAATACTGTGCGGTCGAAGGAAGCTGATTAACATCAAGGCAATAATCAATTACTGTCTCTGCTTTTCTTTCCGATCCATCTAGTGTACCTTCACTCATTGCCAGATGGGCCATCAGTAAATTCACTGTATCTGGGGTAAAGGGTTCGGCTAAGCGTTTCAATATCTCCTGCATACCGTTTCGATAATTCATCTGATGCTCGGCACGACCTACATTCATAAGATCAGCAGCTCGAACAAGGCGCCGTTGAGATAGCCAGGGAAGGCAGGCAACTTTAGCAACTTCACCACTTTTTGTTGTTATGTCAATAGTATTTTTATCAATTTTTTCAGCCAATTCTGAAACTACGACAATGTTCGAATTCTTTAATAGTGGCTTCAGGGCACTCCATCGAATAACACTGTCATGATTCCCAGCTATCGCAACAACCTGCGCTCCGGTAGCTGCCAGGGAAAGCAATCCCTTATACGCAGTGTCCTCAGCACGAGCTGATGGGGCAGCGTGATCAAAAATATCACCGGCAATTAAAACCAGATCTATTTCGTTTGTTTCACAAAGTTCCGATATTTCTGCAATTACTGAAGTCTGCTCATCATTCCGTGATTTTCCACGTATCGAACGTCCAATATGCCAATCTGAAGTGTGTAATACTTTCATGCAACCTTAATTATGACTGGTTCGAGGAAAGATGCCTAGCCTTTAGCAAAACACCTAAGATCTCTTAAAAATCTTTAACTACCATTCCATTCGCCGTCAAAAACACGCTCGGCAGGTCCTGTCATATAAACCGAACCTATCCCATCCCATTCAAGAAGTAGGTCACCCCCTGGGAGTGAGTCGGTAATGCGATCACCTGTAAAGCCAAGCATACGCCCAGCAGCACAAACTGCCGATGCACTCGTTCCAGAGGCCAATGTCAGGCCAGCACCGCGTTCCCATACACGATGATGCACATGCTCACGATCGAGGACTTGTACAATTTGGACATTTGTACGATTTGGGAAAATTGAATGGTTCTCCAAGAGTGGTCCTAGCCGATCAAGTGGGAAATTTTCCAAATCATCAGGATCCTTACTAGCTAACCAGTGTATCGCGTGAGGATTTCCCATACTTACAAAAGTTAACTCAAAAATAAAGCCATCTATTTCAATCTGATAATCACTTATTGGACCTGAACCTTCAATAAGAACCGGCAAACTAGCAGGGTGGAAATCAGGTTCCCCCATAGCAACACGAGCCCCGGTAACGACATCATTTTCCCTTATTAGTTCGAGCTCTAACACACCCGCCAACGTCTCAATTTTAAGAGAATTAGCATCCTGTCTAACAAGCCCCTCCTCAACTGCATACCGACCTAAACAACGAATTCCGTTCCCACACATCTCTGCTTCGGAACCATCAGAATTAAATATTCGCATTTTTAGATCAGCAATCCCCGAAGGTAAGGCTAAAATAATGCCATCCGCACCAACCCCAAAGTGTCGATCGCTTAAACGCCGTGAAATCTCAGGCCAATCTAAGTTATTCCCCTGCTCTGGGCACATATAAAGGTAATCATTTCCCAAACCATGCATCTTGGTGAATCGCATTACACAAGTTTAACAGCTCTTGGTTTTCATTAACCGAAAAGACCCATAGAAAAATTACTAAAAGTCACGCAAACTAAAAGGAGAATGAGTATTAAGGTAGATGAGCGCGGTAGTGAGATTAAAGCATCTGAATTTTCAGATGCTCATGGCTATAGTGCGCCAATACCTAACGGAACTGGGCCGAGAAGTAATCCAATCGGAGACTTCCCAACAGGACCTGCAATCGGGGAACGCTTACCTGATGTAGTTGCTTTAAATAAAAATGGTGAACTCATCGATCTCCACACAGACAGAAAGGGCATGAACGCAGTCCTTGTATTTACCCGATCGGCAGTTTGGTGACCTCCTTGCCGAACCCAACTAGTTGAGTTGGAACGAGAAATGGCCGCATTCGATGAATCAAACGTGAAGCTTTACGTCTTAAGCTATGACAGCCACAAAGCAATCGCCAACTTTTCGCAAACCCATAATATTACTTTTACTATGCTGTCAGACCCAGACAGCATAGTAATCAAGGATTTTGGCATCCTTAATACGCTTATTCCAGAGGATGCTCATCCTTGGTTTGGAATCCCATTTCCAGGTGCTTACATTATTAATGACCAAGGCATTATTACTACAAAAATTTTTGAAAATATTCATCATGCCAGACCAGGACCAGAACAACTTCTTGCGGCTGCACTGGGAGAAAGATTTAGTGTTGAGCCCATGTTAAGTCCAACCGAAAACGTTAACGTTGATGTAGCTTTTCATGGGGACAGTTTGCCTACAGGAATTACACGCGAAATTGTCGCAACAATACGTGTGCCCGAAGGAAAACATATCTATAGCGAACCTGTACCTGAAGGTCTAGTTGCGACATCAATCGAACTAGATAGTAATTCGGGAATTGTGGCCTATACCCCAGTTCAACCTAAAACTTCCCCACTCACACTTACGGGATCAGATACTACTCTTCAGGTCTATGAAGGCAACACTGTTTTGCGCTTACCTGTAGCACAAAATGGCCAGTTAATTGAGAAGACAGATGAAGGAAACTTCGTAACCGTAAGCGGAAAAGTTCATTGGCAAGCATGTGACGACAAAGAATGCGACCTACCCGAGTCTGTTGATTTCGAATTTCGCATCAAAGTTGAGTCTCTCAACGTACCAGAATTATCATGGGATCTTTTTAAATTAGCCACAGATATATCCAATAAAAAACCTCATCAAAAAGTAATTCTCGTTGTAGCTTACCAAGCATTCAGAATATCTAAACTATATAAAAAACTAGTGCAGGATCATTGATTCCATGGCAGTCATAGCATCCGCCAAATTTGAAACCCAAATAATGCGTTTGTCTTCACGTCTAAACCATTGACGCTGCCGGCGAGCAAGCCTTTTCGTAGAACGCTTAGTCAACTCAATAGCCTTCTCTTCGCTAGCTTCACCATGTAGCACTGATACTGCCTCACGGTAACCAATTGAAGTCAAAGCAGATGCATCAGGGGATACCCCCGCATCTAATAAAACTTTTGTCTCTTCCAGCAAACCATCTTCAAAAATTTTCTCTGTTCTACGATTGATACGTGTTATGTGCTCTGCTGATTTTGCACGATTCATGGAACTATCAATAGCATCAGGTAAATCAATCCCTACAACACTGTATGAAAAATCCGGCTGACCCTTGGACTGCCATTCACTTATTGGTCGACCTGTATGAGTATGCACTTCAAGAGCACGTATGACTCGCCGTACATTTCTAGGGTGTATCTTGTTAGCAGCCTCAGGATCTACATCACGTAATCGGTCATGCAACTTTTGGACACCTAGTTGATCTGCATAAAGTTTCAGTTCATTTCGCAAAACCTCGTCAGGAGCGACTTCTGGTACTGTCCAGTTCTCCAGAAGCGCCCACACATATTGCCCTGTTCCTCCTACCACAAAGGGCAAACAGTTACGCCTCCAGATACCTTCCATTGCCTCATGAGCATCACGACGATAAAGATTCAAGCTATATTGTTTTGACGGATCTACAATATCGTAAAGGTGGTGCGGTACCACTTCTCGCTGCTGAGCAGTCGGTTTCGCTGTTCCAATATCCATCCCTCGATAAATCTGACGTGAATCTGCATTAATAATTTCTCCGCCATAACTTTTTGCTAATTCTATTGAGAGCTCAGTTTTGCCTACCGCAGTCGGCCCAACAACAGCAACAAGTCGACGCTTTCCTATTTCTTCTGGGCTAAGGGATGGCATTAATGATATCTACAAACTGGCCTGCATCTAAGGAAGCACCTCCCACCAATGCACCATCGATATCAGGATTCTTAAGTAAATCACCTGCATTACTTGGCTTCACACTGCCTCCGTAAAGAATTCTCATTGCGGAGGCACTCTTAGAATCTATTTGTGAAAGTGTTTCACGTATAAATGCACATGCACTTTGAGCCTCTTCTGGTGTAGGTGTTAACCCTGTACCAATTGCCCAAACAGGTTCATAAGCTACAGTAATCTGCTCACTCAATGTAACCCCTGCAAAACCTTCTAATATTTGATGGGCAAGAACCGTTTCAGTCTGGTTATTTGTACGTTGTTCCTCCGTCTCTCCAATTGCAACAATAGGCAAAAGAGAGGAATTGAGCACTGCCAAAAGCTTTTTATTAACCGCGTCATTAGTCTCACCGAAAAGCTGACGTCGCTCGCTATGTCCAATAATCACGTATTTGCAATATGTTTCGAGCATTGGAACAGAAATTTCTCCTGTATATGCCCCAAAACTTTCCCAATAAACATCTTGGGCACCAATCGCAACGTGGCTACCTTCAAGCACATCACGGATATTTGAAAGGTGCACAGATGGAGGACAGACGGCAATGTCATAATCACCAGCCCTAGTCATCTCCAAAACAGCCTGTGCCAACGCAATTGCCTCAGGCTCGCTGGTAAACATCTTCCAATTCCCTGCAATAAAAGGACGTCGCATATCGTTAAGCTCCATATTTCTGCAACCGGCCAGCATGGGCCATTGCAAGTGGCAAAACTTCTTTAGCTGAAAACGTTCCTAAGGAACCTGCCCTACAACTGTTTTCAGAAAATCCACGTGCTTCACCTAAAGAAGTATTCGCACTATTAAGCAAAAATGGTACGGGGTGCCATGAATGGCCTGCAAGTACAGCAGGCGTTGAATGATCACCAGCAATCATCAAAACATCGGCTCCCAGTTCACGAATTGCAGGAATTGATTTATCAAATTCCTCTAAGGCTTTAATCTTAGCTTCAAAATCCCCATCTTCTCCTGCAGCATCAGTTTTTTTATAGTGTATAAAAAAATAATCGAAATCATTCCAGCGATCACGCGCGACAGCAAGTTGTTCCACCATTCCGCCAGGACAAGCTAAAGTTTCCATTCCTGCTAAAGAAGCCAACCCGCGATACATTGGATACACAGCCAAAGCCGCACAGCGCAACTTCCAAATATCAGCAAGCTGTGGCAATAGTGGTACTTTCGCAAAACCGCGCAAGACAAGTCCATTAGCCTGCTTCTCTCCGGACTTCGAAAGCAAATCATTTGCTGCAGAAACAAAAGTGTTCACATACTCAGCAGTCCTTTTGGACGCAGGATCTTTCCCCTTTGCGGGAATTGGCTTGGCACCTTCGATTTGAGGATCTGTAGTACTCACACTTTCGCCTAGCCCATCCCCTCTCAGAACCAATACAAATCGGTGCTCCCGTACTAGTTCAACATACAAATCAACACCCTCTATCTGAATCGTACGGAGCAGCTCAATAATTTTTGAAGAACGATTCGACTCAATTCGGCCAGCACGACGATCTATGATTTCACCATTAGGATCGAGCGTACAAAAATTACCTCGTGCTGCTACATCATTAGGACCTAACTGAAATTCGATACCAGTTGCCTCTAAAACTCCACGGCCTATATCAAACTCCAAGGGGTCATAACCAAAAAGAGCCAAATGTCCAGGACCGCTACCTGGAGTAATACCTACTCCAACCGGCATCGTTGCTCCTAATTCAGACTCAGCAGCCAACTGATCAAGATTCGGGACGTTGGCCTCTTCCAATTCTGTCTTCCCACTTGAAGAACGTGCAAGACCACCTAAGCCATCAAGTACACAAAGAACAATTTTTGTTGATGCAGTCTGGGATAACTCACGTGCCAAATCTAATTTCATAATGCAATTATAAGACAGGAACGTTCATCAAGCAGAGAGATCTTGTAAAGCAGAAATTGCAGGCAATACTTCACCTTCAAGCATCTGCAACGACGCACCACCGCCTGTCGAAACATGAGTAAATACCTCCGTGTGCCCTGTACGTGCAATTATAGCAGCCGTTTCTCCTCCACCAACAATTGTTATCGCATCAAATCCTGCCAAAGCTTCAGCAATTGCAAATGAACCCCTACCGAAAGGATCAACTTCGAAAACTCCCAAGGGGCCATTCCAAATAATCGCAGCTGCGGCAGATAGTTTTTCTATATACATCTCAATACTTGCCGGTCCAGTATCCAAAATCATTTTTCCTGCAGGCACGATACTCTCTGTTCCCACTGAAATAACTTGAACATCATTTCCACTATTCAGATCAGCAGCAACGACAGCATCTATAGGCAAATAAACTGGGACATTTTGTTCAGCAGCACGATCCAAAATATCAGACGCAATCTCCACGCAAGAATCTTCAACAAGAGATTCTGCAACATCCACCCCCTGAGCTTTTAAAAATGTATTGGCCATTCCTCCCCCAAGAAACAATGAATCAACTTTTGGCAACAACTGCTTAATCGCCGCAATTTTCGAACTAACCTTTGCTCCACCTACAATCGCGGCAAACGGATGCGGGGGATCATCTACCAAACCTTGCAAATACCGAATTTCTTTTTCTAACAATAAACCTGCATATGCCGGTAGTACGTTACAAACACCAACTGTTGATGCATGACTTCTATGCGCAACCCCAAATGCATCATTTACAACAACATCACAGTTTTTTACAAGGGCATTAGCAAAATTTAAATCATTCTCCTCTTCACCCTTATGAAAACGAAGGTTTTCAAGCACTACTATTTCTCCATTTGAAATAGTAGACGTTAACTTATCTGCCTGCGCCCCAATGCAATCTTCAGCAAAAA
>CAWVTC010000032.1:0-13420 GCA_963933025.1 uncultured Dehalococcoidia bacterium
ACAATTGTATCAATACCAGCAGCTTTCATTTTTTCCATAGTTGAGATTGCATTTTCGATTTCTGCATCGTGGTTCCATAGATGTGGCCAGTTGGAATAAACACCAGGTGAAAGAATAAAAATGTGTTCGTGCATCAATGTGAATCCGAGGTCTGCAGTATCAATGTGGCCGAGTACCGTTGCGATTTGAGTCATAATTTCCCTCATGCTAGAAAATAAGCGTGTGTACATCCTAACTGTTGGCTTACGAAAAAGACGTTTTTTATTGATTGATTTTTACTTGTAAACATTATTTAATAAGAGGAGTTTATTTTTATGAATCCTATTAGCACGTTAAAGCAGTTAGATGTTCTTTTCGATTCTTCTAAGACGGAAGAAGTTGTGCTGTTTCTACATGATTATGCATGTCCGATTAGCTCGAGGGCATATCAGCAAATGTCTCGATTGGATGCTGTCGTGAATTTGATTGATGTAGCTAAATTTAAGGATTTAACAGTAAATATTGCTGAGCGTACTTCTGTTGTACATGAATCTCCGCAAGTAATAATTTTGCGAAATGGAGTTTCGGAATGGGATGCATCCCACTTTGGCATCACAGAAAATCGTGTCAAAAATGCGTTAACTACTGACTCGAACCTTTAACGAGGTTAATCCACGGAAAACAGCATTGGTGTTATATCGTGGTGCTTCTGTTAACTCAATGGTGCTCCATTGAGTTAGGACTTTCTCAAATCCAATCTCTCCCTCTAGGCGCGCTAAAGGTGCACCTAGACAGTAATGAATGCCACGCCCTAATGAGAGGTGGTCTCGGCCATTAAGGTTGTCTAATCGCAATGAATCGGGAGTTTCCCACATGTCTGTGTCGTGATTTGCTGCTCCATGCAGGAGAATTATAAAATCGCCCTTTTTGATTAATTTTCCCCCAATTTCAACATCTGTGAGTGCAACGCGTCCGTTTGATGCTACAGGTGTATCGTACCGAAGCATTTCCTCTACAGCTAAGTTCATTTGATCTAAATTATTTCGTAACCAGCTCATTTGGTCAGGATTTTTTAACAGGGCGTACATCCCATTACCTAGTAGATTTGCTGTAGTTTCGTGACCAGCTACAAGCAAAAGCCTCAGTGAGGCGTGAACTTCTGCATTAGATAGTTTGTCACCCTCGTCCTCGGCTTTTACGAGTAAAGAGATCAGGTCGTTTTCTGGTGCTGTTCTGCGCTGTTCAATAATTACGTTGAAGTATTTTGCTAGTTCACTACCCGCTTGTGTCGCATCCTTGATCTCTTTAGTAGTCAGTCCGGGTTCGAGTGTACGCGCAAGCTTAGCTGTCCATGATTTAAATTGGATCCTGTCTTTCACTGGGACCCCAATCATTTCTGCGATAACAGTCAAAGGGAAAGGGATTGCATATCTTTCGAGAAAGTCAAATTCACTTGTGTCTCCAATATCTTCGATTAACGTTTTTGCCACAGACTGAACTTTTGACTCCCATAGAGTTATTGCTTTTGGAGTAAAGGCATGAGCCACAAGTGCTCTTAGCCTTGTGTGATCAGGTGGGTCAGAAGCGAGCATACTCGGTGCATCAGGCTCAGCTTCCTCCAATCCAGGCTTGTCAGTTTTTGAGTTTGAGAATCGGTGATATCCAGGATTCCCGAAAATAATCTCTGTTAATGTTTTCTCCTCATTTTTTTTAACTGCTCGTTGTTCGCTAGGGTTTCCGTTTGAAAAACGTTTGTGGTCACGAAGTATGGCGTCGACATCTGAATGTCGGCTTAAAACCCAAGCTTGAGAAATATCAGACCAGTGGATCGGATCTTTGTCACGTAGTTCATTCCAATTTTCGTAAGGATTTTGGTAAGTAGATCTTTTAAGCGCATCGTATACCACACCTGACTTCAGTTTCTCGATAATCGCGCGCCGCTTAAGTATGAATTTAATCAAAGCCGAACGGATACTTTTCTGTAATAAGGAGCCAATAAAAAGGTCTATGATCTTGGCATATATGTAGCTTCGACGTAGTGATTTTCCACTAGTTGTCCCTTGTAAATTCATTACTGCAGGTTCTGATTTTTCAAGATTGGTATCTCTCTGATCGATAGTTTGGCATCCGAGAAGCATCACTAGAAAGTTCGGGACCGAGCTCATTTTCGTCAAGTATTCCCGCATGATGTCTTGACGATTTTTCGCTATCAAAAGTGATCCATTTTTCTGGGACAATTTCTAAAACTACTCGCAATGGAGAATCTAGCATTTCAACGAAGTTGGCGGCATCTTCTTCGCTATTGGGATGCAACCGTTTTCCAAGAGCAGGATAAAACCAATCCTTTAACTCCTGATCGTTTTCATGAATTAGGGCTCTTCCTTTTGCAGTTGCTGTACCGGTCGGACAACCGCTATCAGGCGGTGCGGTGCGTCCACTAACAACAACAGAGCAACGGGGATCTCGTCTTAATGCTGCTACGCGATGTCTGTGGCCTCCACAAGTTATCCAAAATCGACCATTCTTCCAAACATATGCGTGCATTACTCCAACAGGCCACCCATCCTTTGTTGACCAATTAAGAACGCATTCTCCTGATAGGCTACATATTTTTTCAAGTTGTTCATTGTCATAGGGATAGATAGAAACTGATTCGTGGTCGACTGCTTTTTTAGCGAAAGTCATAGGTCCTCGTTGTTATGGTAGTACTAGATACATGGGATCATAAGAGAATAGAACTAGCCTTTCAATATTTTTTTAACTTGAAAGGTTTTTCGAGTGATGATGGTCGGGGTGGACAGATTCGAACTGTCGACCCCACGCTCCCAAAGCGCGTACTCTACCAGGCTGAGCTACACCCCGACAGTTCAAGGCTACTCTATAGATGGGGTGTAGCAAAACTTCGATACACTTTATTGTTGCGCACAGCCAATAATATCGTTTACATCTGCGATATTATTGGCATTTAACCACTCCGTTAACTCGAATAGTATATCGAGCGTTGCTCTTGGGTTGGAAAAAGAAGCTGTTCCTATTTGAACTGCTGTTGCGCCTGCCATCAGAAACTCAAGTGCATCAATTCCATTGGTGATTCCGCCACAACCAATTACTGGTATTTTTACAGTACTTGCAACTTCATAAACTATGCGTAGTGCAATTGGCTTAATAGCTGGTCCGCTCAAACCACCTGTTCCTCTTTGCAAAACTGGTTGTCTGGTTTTGGAATCAATAGATAAGCCTAGAACAGTATTGACTGCACAAATAGCTGCAGCACCTTCGTCCTCACAGGCTTTCGCTATACTTCGAGCATCAGAGACGTTAGGCGTTAATTTTACGATTACCGGTACCTCTGAACGTCTAACTGTCGCTCTTGTTATTGAGGCTGCACCTTCTATGTCTTGTCCGAATTCCAATCCCGAGTCAACGTTTGGGCATGAAATATTGAGTTCTAGTGCATCAATACCATTCATATTTCCAAGAACCTCAGCTAGTTCGATGAATTCATTTTCAGTTTCGCCTGCGATATTAACTATTATGGGTAAGTTCAATTTTTCCCATTTTGGTGCAATTTCGTGGATAATTTTATCGAGACCCACATTTTGAAGTCCGATAGAATTAAGCATTCCTGCTGGAGTTTCAACTGCTCGAGGTTGGGTATTTCCTAGCCTTGGAAGTAGTGTTACTCCTTTTGAAACGATAGCTCCCAAGAGGTTGATATCGAAATGCTTTGCAAATTCAAATCCCCAAGAAAAGGTTCCTGATGCAGGCATTATTGGGTTTTGCAGGACGAGATCTCTTTTTGCGTCTGGTGCGAGGTCTACTTTTAATTTTGTTACCATACTTATAAGTTTACGAGATAGAAACAAACTCTTCCCATATATTCTATTTTCCTGTTAGAGGAACCCCAGCTAACATCTAGTTAGGCTACTTTTCGTGGTCTTTGTAGATATGGGTGAAAGATATCGTAATTCTTTTAGTCAAACTATATTCCTGCGACAAGATGCTATATTTTTTATACGAACTATAATGTGACTATTCCTGAACAAGATACCGTTATGCAAGCATTAGCAGCTGTGCAAGATCCTGAACTTCATCAGGATATTGTTTCTTTGAAGATGGTAAAAGATATCGTCATTGAAGAGACAAATATAACTGTAACTATTGAGTTAACCACACCTGCTTGTCCCATGAAGGAAGCAATCGAAAACGACATTCGTGAAGTGCTGATGCCTTTAGATGGGGTTGAAGCTGTAACCCTGGAGTGGACTGCACAAGTGAAGGCTAGTGTTCCACATGAGGGACAGAAAGTCGTAGAAGGTGTTTCGAATATTATTGCTGTTGCATCCAATAAAGGTGGCGTTGGTAAGTCGACGGTTGCTACCAATTTGGCTGTTGCATTAGCTGCGGCTGGTGCGAAAACAGCTATAATTGATGCAGATATTACCGGACCTAATCTTCCGACGATGTTTGGGTTACCCGCTGGTTTGCAGGCTGAAAATACTGAAGGCTTACGCCCGATAGAGAAACATGGTGTGCAGGTGGTTTCACTTGGTTTTTTATTACCAAAGGGAACGCCTGTCGTTTGGCGAGGGCCAATGATAGGTAGTGCGGTACGTCAGCTTTTGCATGATGTGCAATGGGAGGGGATTGAATATTTAATAATTGATTTACCTCCTGGGACAAGTGACGCATCAATGAGTATGGCTCAGGAAGCGCCTATTACAGGTGCTGTAATAGTTTCAACACCACAAGATGTTTCCTTAGAGGATGCAATGAAGGCAGTTGCAATGTTTGAAAAATTGAATGTACCTGTTTTTGGGATGGTTGAGAATATGAGCTATTTTGTTGCTCCTGATACAGGTATAACTTATGACATTTTTGGTCATGGTGGTGCGAAAAAGGCTGCTGATGAACTGGGTATTGATTTTCTAGGAGAGATTCCTATCGAACCTGCAATACGTGAGGGTGCTGATCGCGGTATTCCTATTGTTGTGAATTCTCAGGATTCACAGTCCGCTAAGGTTTTTAGCCAAATCGCAGGTTCTGTTGCTGCTCGTATAAGTGTATTACAAAGGATGAATATTTAAATAATGTCGAAAAATGATAATGAAAATAATGTCGAAGAAGCTACTGGTGAAGATTTTCCCGAAGAAGATTCGAGAGAACTGAATCGCAAAGCAAAGAAACGCCAACCTAAAACAAATGGTCCAACTCCGGAGCAAGATATCGAAAAGCTTTTCGAAGTTCTTGAGGAACAGAGTGATCGACTTGAACGGTTTATCGAGTGGACTCAGGATCGGTTGGATACAAAGAAACGTGCAGAAGAGGAGACCCTTCCCAGATGTGCCATATTTGTTGATTCTGCAAATATCGAATTGGCTCTTGATCGTTCAAAAAGGAGACTTGATTGGGGGAAAGTTCTACAACGATTAACTAAAGGGCGCCGTTTAGTGCGTGCTATTGCGTATTCTCCAGTACATGAAGATGTCAATGTCAGTATGGAAACTCAACGGTTTGTTGAGCCCTTCCTCGGTCATGGTTATAAGGTCATCACGAAACCTTTAAAGCGGTTTAGTGATGGTACTGTAAAAGCAAACGTCGATATAGAACTGGCAATTGACCTTTTAACTATGAGTGATCGTTTGGATATTGCTTGTATTGTTTCTGGTGATGGTGATTTTCAGCCATTAGTAGAAGCAGTGCAGAGCCGCGGTGTTCGTGTTGAAGTTGCATGTGTAGGCAATGCCATTGCGGGGCACTTGCGAAAGGCAGCAGACGAATATATCAATTTAGAACAATTGATTAGGTAAAGAAACCTTCAAATTCTTCCTGATGTTTTCCCCTTGTGGGTTTCTGTTCTTCTGTTTTGATAATATTTTTTATTGTTGTGATGGTGCTTATTAATTGCCCTTCAGGGTTTGAGATAACGTAATTGTTAAGGTCTGACAGCCCCTGCTCTTCTTGAGCTTTGGCAAGTCGCTTCTCTAGTTGTAGTGTTGTTTCGCTCCCCCGTGCTCGTAGTCTTTCTCTTAATAGAGATTCTTCGAGAGTCAGGAGGATGATAATAATTTTTTCTGATAAGGTTCGCCAAAATTTAGCTCCTTGCAGATCCGTTCGGATTATTGTTGTACCACCTGCAGCTATACACCTTTGCAATTCTTGGGTTTCTAAACCTTTGAGATCTTCATAGACTTGGGCGTGTTCAATAAAGTTACCATTTTGTATTTGTTTTTCGAATTCCGATTGAGTTATAAAATAGTAATCAGAGCCATTTTTTTCATTCTTGCGAGGTAAGCGTGTAGTAGTTGTAATTGCACGTCGTATATTTGGTTCTTTAATTAATTGATTGATTACACTGTCTTTTCCTACTCCAGATGGGCCATGTATAACTACTAGCAAAGGTGTTTTTTTGTTAGTCATTCTGATACCTCTGCTACGTCTTTAAGGACATTCCAAAATGTGGGATATGAAATTGAAACAGCATCGTTTATTACGCTTGTCTTATCTTTTACTAAAGCTCCTGCTATTGCAGCTAATATTCCTATACGGTGATCCATCTTCCCGTCAAGAGCTGATCCTTCTAAAGAGTTACCGCCTTCCACAACAAAACCATCTTTGGTCGTATAAATTTCGGCACCCATTGCCCTGAGAGTATTAACAATAGATTCGATGCGATCTGATTCCTTTACCCGTAATTCTTCTGCGTCGCGGACTATAGTTTTTCCTTCTGCATAGCAGCCCAATAATGCAATAAGTGGTAGTTCATCGATGGCACGGGGTATCTCCTCCTTTTCAATTATTGTACTTTTTAAGGTTGAGCTACGGATTGACAAGTTCGCTATTTGTTCGCTTTCTGGTTCAGATATATTTTCGATCTCTAGTTGTGCTCCCATCCGTATTAGGATGTCTAGAAGGCCTGTTCTTGTTGAGTTAACGCCAACCTTTTCGATGTAAATTTCAGCATTGGGATGACATGCGCCAAGAACGAGCCATGGTGCTGCACTTGAAATATCACCAGGAATTGTAAGAGAGATCGGGTCTATTTTAGACGCCGGTTCTATATGAATCTTATTGTTGGAATTTTTAATTTTAACACCCATTGATTGAAGCATTAGCTCGGTATGGTTTCTTGTAGGTTCAGGTTCAATGATCGTTGTGGTTTCTTCGGTATAAAGACCAGCTAAAAGGATTGCTGATTTCACTTGGGCACTAGCAATAGGCATTTCATAATCGATTCCTCTTAAGACGCTTGGAGTTATTTGAAGAGGAGCAGTGCTGGATAGGGTTCCAATGATATTCGCACTCATTAGAGTGAGTGGATTGATAATTCGGTCCATTGGTCTTTTTTGTAATGATGTATCACCACTTAAAGTGGTTGTGAATGATTGTGCAGGAAGTATCCCCGAAAGTAATCTCATCGTTGTACCAGAGTTTCCGCAATCGAGGAATGTCTGGAGACCACTAGATTGAAAGCCATGTAGGCCTTTTCCATCGACGATCACGTTTTTTCCTTGTGCCCAATCGATTGTTATTCCTAAGGTGCTTAGACAATGAGCGGTTGATCTGACATCTTCAGAATCCAGTAGATTCTTTATTTCCGCCTTCCCGTTTGCAATCGCATTTAAAAGTAAAGCACGATGTGAGATGGATTTGTCAGCTGGTGGTTGGATCTTCGCGGAGATCCGTTTTTTTTGACTAACGTTCACGCTGCTTTAGTTCCTCTTCCCTGCGATCTAAATCCTGCATTCGATCCTTCAGTCTACCGTATAGGTAACCCCCCATTAGCATTTGCCCCATGGTATCGCTGAAGGTAGGTGTTCCCCCATCCCCTGTTTGTGGGATTTGGCGACCCTTGGGGAGTTCATCGAACATCAATCTTTCTGTCCGGGTTTGTTGAAGTAGGCTTGTGAGCATTTCATAGCCAGTCACAGCTCTTAAACTACTGTCTTCTTCAGATTCGCTTTCCTCAACTTCTCCTATGATATTTTCGCCGGCTTCCAGCCCTTCTATAATTATTCCAAGTTCATCACGATATCGTTTTAACCAATCTGTAAGAGCCTTCTGATTGGTTTCGATTATTCCACGTCCCATTTCGGGTTCACCTTTAGCAAGCCTAGTCATTTCATTAAATGCAGGCCCTGCAAGAACGGAAGCATCATCCCAAAAATTACTATCGCGAACCATTCGAAAAAGAGCAACTGAAAGAAGTAGTGGTACATGACTAACACTTGCGACATGTTGATCATGTTCTTTGGGATCAACAAAGATTGGATGGGCCCCTGTTTGCTCGATTAAAGCCAAAAGTGTTTTGACTGATGTTTCTGAAGCTAGTGGTGAAGGTGTTAGTGCCCACGCAGCCCCTTCAAAAAGCTGAACATTTGCTGAATCTGGTCCACTTTCATCAGATCCAGCCATCGGATGGCCTCCAACAATATTTACTGATGTAGGTAATAGCTCTGTAGCATATTCCATAAAAAGTGTTTTTGTACTTCCCGTATCTGTAACTAATGCATCTGGATGTACATAGTCTTTTAGCTCATCAATAATAGTTTTTGTAGCCAATAGGGGGGTGGCAATTATCACAACATTTGCATCAGTAGCAGCATCTTTTACGCTGGAAGAGCGCTTATCGATAGCCCCTGCTTTTTCTGCTGAACGTTCTCGTCTACGTTCGATGTCGTAACCTACAACCGTATAGTTACGTTTGTTATTTTTTGTAAGATTCAACCCGAACGATGTTCCAATTAAACCAAGGCCTATAATTGCAATTTTTGCTTGTGGCATTTTAAATCCTTTAATTCTTGGAATCTGCACATTGTAGTAACGCTAGCATGGTATCAGTCTCCGGGGGTGTATGGTGCAATCGTGTTAATTCAATAACTCTGTTTGAAACCCCAGATTGCTTTAATTGTTGAGCGCCTAGTTCACTATGGTTTCGACTACGGGCAATTGCTTGGCGCATTTCAAAAGAGGATGTCTTTGCTTCTACGAGCTTTCCTGTTTTGCTCCAACTTGTTAAAACATGAACAACGCGATCGCGGGTTCGCTGGTGTCCTTTTCCAATATCATGTATCAGTGCTGCGATAAGAAGCTCCGAATTATTTTCACCTTTTGAAATTAGCCAGTGTGCAGTACGTGCTCCATGGCGTTGGTCACGTAGATTTTGAGAAAGAAACAAAGATAATATAGGTTCATCCAAAAGTTTTTGTGCCAGTTCAAGATCTTCTGCATTTGGTTGCAGTGATGCTTCCCTAAATTGTCTGATTCGGTCTTGTATCATGGGAGCAGAAGATTAAGAAAATAACCAGCAAGATCATCTAAAATCCATCTAATCGGGCTATATTCAGGCTTAATAAAGGTAATTGCGATGAACAACATAAGTACTGCTGGTCCCCATTTGCTCAGGCGTGATAGAGGACCGGCAAGCTTATTAGGCAAGATACCTAAAAGTACTTTAAATCCATCGAGGGGATGGATTGGAATAAGGTTAAAAATCCCGAGAATTACATTTAGTTGAATAATAAAGATGAGGAAAAATCCGACCAGCTCTGCTCCATTAGCATTACTTAGGTGGTCAAAGCCAAATCTTTGAAAATTAGTGATGTTTACCCAACCGAAGAGCAACGGTAATGCGGCAACTACTGCAAATAGAAAATTTGATAAGGGCCCTGCAATTGAGACTAATAAGTTTCCTGTTTTGATGCCATAGCGCAGTCGATAGGGATTGACTGGGGTTGGCTTTCCCCAACCAATTCCTAATAGCAGGAGAGCCAGTGTTCCAAATTTATCTAAATGCACCAAGGGATTGAGTGTAAGACGCCCTTGAAGAGCTGCGGTGTCATCTCCCAGTTCATTTGCAGCCCAAGCATGGCTAAATTCATGGAAAGCTATTCCTGTGACAAGTGCAACGATGAAGGCACTTGCGTAGGCAATAAGGGCAGTTGGGTTATCAGAAAATTCTGCTAACCGTAGAATTAACATATCTAAATACTACACTGGCTTCAGTAGTGGCCAACCTAATGAAGCTTTCTAGGTAATCAGAAGTAAAGATTTTCCAAACCTACTTTTCAAGTTCAATACCTGTACTACTAGTAAGATATCTGTATGCATACCGTGCTAAGAAGGTACTTGCTGTTTTCTGCTTTTGTGATTGCTTTGTTCGCAGTAGCAATTCTGGCAGCTTTGATTTTTCAGACGGCTAATTCTAAAACCACTTTTGCAGATGCCAGTTCGGGTGTTTATGCGGTAGTTTCTAAAGCTGGAGTTACTGCAGATACGATTGCTGTTGTTCGTGCAGGCGATCTAACTTATGAAGAAGTTTTGATAACAATTCCTCATTTAGCAGGAATGTCGGTTCGTGGCACAACTTCTCCAGATGGAACTAAAATTGCTTTTCTCGTTGTAGATGAAGGTGATAGCAAAAACCCAGTGAGTTCGCTTAGAATTTTGGATTTGGAAACCGAATCTTACACACGGTTAGCTACTGGAGTTGATTTGCTTCAAAAACCGCTTTGGAGTCCGGATTCAAAAGCGGTTTTGGTTACGGTAAGTCAGTCGAGTAAGAATTCAAATTTCGTGGATACTGCAGTGATTTCGTATCCGATTGAAATTAGTTCGGAAGGACGAGCAGAGGTCATAGCCATTTTCCGTGAAGTTGTGCTAGCTGTTCCGTTGGCGATTGATCAAATGGGAAATTTGGTCGCTGTTGTTATAAATGAGCGTGGTTCACTGCTATTTTCTAATAATCAGGAAGTGTTGCGATTAAGTCCGTATTTCACACGTGATTGGGCACTAAGTCCAAGTGGTAAAAAAATTGCATTTATTGAATCTAATCTTGAATCAGGGTTGCGATATTTGCCACGCATAGAATCAATTTCTGGTGGAAGTGTTAAAGCTGCAACTGTGTTGTCGTCATCTAACCAAGCGTTAGGAGTTGTATGGAAATTTCCTGAAAATGAAAAGGTAGATTTTGGGAGCGAACCAACAGTAGAAGCCGGACAAGTTAGGGCTTCTACTGTTGGTTTAGGTTTTGATATTCCATTGGCTTGGGAAGAGACTGAAGAGGTTTTATTTGTTGAGCATTGGAATGGACTAAATTTTGAAGATCCAGGGCAGGTTGAATTACAGATTGTGATGCCTACTGGGAGGCAATCAATTGCTGGCTATACAAGGTTCATAGGTTGGATATCAAAGTGAAACAAGTATTTTTATTTATACTTGGATTAGGCGTTTTCATTTGGGGAATTTTCAGTTTTGTGTATCCCTCAAAAACTGTGAATGCTTGTGGCGAATATGGGCCCTTTAATTTCGAAACGTTTGAAGCTGAAGATAATGCTGCGGTGTATTCTTTGGCTATTGAATTGGCTGTAGAAGGTCGATTAATTGCTGAGCAAAAACAAGCGTTCGGGTCTGGTTTATCAAAAGTTAGGTACCCAGGTTTACTCTCTGGTTCTCGCTTTAATCGATCGACAACTCCTAATCTGAATAGTTATATACCTCCCACTATTTTAAAATCAATTTTGTGGGTTGAGTCTGGTTGGCAAAATGCTAGCAGAGGCATTCCTTGGGGGGGTGTAGGCCCTACCTTGAGGTCTTTTGATTGTGGTTATGGAGTAGGGCAAGCAACAACGGGGATGGAGCATATTGCTGATAATCCCTCGGTTGAACAGGCGAAAATAGGAACATCTTTTTATCACAGCATTTCGGCTGCAAGTAGAATTCTTGCATTGAAATGGAATGATAACTATAGGCCAATCGCTGGTGCAGGAGACCCAGAGAAGTTAGAGGATTGGTACTATGCGATTTGGAGCTATAACGGATTTTCCCCTATCAATCACCCCTTGTTTAATTATTCCGTAGTAGATTCAAATGGCGTACAACATGGAAATGAATGGAATTGGCGTAATCATCCGCTATATCCTGCGCTACATCCTTTCCGGGGAGAAGTTTGGCATTGTAATGAAAGGACAGCTTCTACATTTGTAGACAATGGCGATGGAACACCTTTTTTTGACTATCTTGATTATACGTATCCGGAACGTATTTATGGATGTATGCGCTATCCTCCTAAGATATCTTCACGAGTTAGTAAGCTACGACAACAAAAAGGTACTGCTGCACTTCTAAATTGGGCTGATCCGATAGCTGTCGCCGTTGCTACAAATGTAACTAATTCTTTTTTAATTCCTGTTCTAGAGAGCCCGCGTATGTGGGATCCTGTTGCATTTCGAATGCCCGATCTCACAAACCAACAAGTTGCATCAGCTTTTGTTCCTGAAAATTTTGTTGCTTGTGAATCGGTTGCTTTTAGTTATGGATGCCCCTTGATGGACTTTCCCACGTCTTTTCCTGCGTTAGGTATCCAACCTTCTGAAGATCCCACACCAAGAGTGGATCCAAATATTGACACAATGTTATTGTTCGCTTTGCTCGGTGCTCCACCTCTTCCTCTCTACCCAAATATGGTTGTAGATGCATTTTCAATTTCAAATCTAGTTGCGTTACCTGATGGAACATCAGATTTGGCAAGTGTTGCCGTAAAGAGTGGTGTTTTTGGTTTGCTCCCATTCCGTATTGTTACTTCAGACCCATGGGTATTTGTTACTAAACAAGAGGCAGATACGAGGCTTCATGCAGGGGTTGTTATAGGTAGTGGCTTTGATGTTAACTTAACGTCGGATGTTTCCCAACAGGGGTACTCAAGCTGGCTGCAAATCAGATTCGATCCTGCTTTAGCTCCAATTGGTAATTCCGTTTCGACTGTGAGATTTGAGTCACTCCTTGATGATTCTGTAAACATAATCAAGCTATATCTTTCCAATCCCGAAAATTTCGATGTAGATCAAGAGCAAGTGATTTCTGAACCCGAACCTGAACCCCTGGTAGAAGCAGTAGCACCCTCTGCTAGATTTGCTGGTTTTGTAAAAATTGATGGCATGCAAGCCTTGACTGGCGCGTTAGTGATCGCATTTGTGGATGGCATTACTTGTGGTGTTTCTGTTATTGATCTTGATGGAACATATGTTATAGATGTTGTTGGTGGCAGCAAATGTGGTAAGGGAGGCGATGCAGTTAGATTTACGGTTAATGGATTGGGTGTTTCGGAGGCTGGTACGTGGAATAACACTATCCTAAATGAACTTAATTTGAATGCAAGTGTTGATAACATTGTTGATATTGGGGTACCTGAGGAAACAGAAGCGAAGCCTAAGCCCATAGTGGTGGTAGAGCCCGAACCAGTGGTTGAGATGTATGTAGTGAGTGCAGGTGACACATGTGGTGAGATTGCGTATGACAACGGGTTAGAGCTAAGTGAGTTACTTCAGCTGAATGGGATTACAGAACCAGATTGTTGGCGTTTAGAGATTGGTCAAGTATTGCGTATTGCAGAAGCGAAGCCTAAGCCCATAGTGGTGGTAGAGCCCGAACCAGTGGTTGAGAT
>CAWVTC010000033.1:0-13353 GCA_963933025.1 uncultured Dehalococcoidia bacterium
TTACAATCCCTCCCATCGCATGCTCTCGGACACCGAAATGGATATTCCTACCTGCCCAAGAATCTTCTTCAAAATCTCCGAAACCTTTTAACTCAGTGTTATTAGAAGGGGCGAGATCAGCTGATCCGCCTACGAGATTCCCTATTACTTGTGCGAGCGAATTAAGCACCTTTCCTGAGGCTGCCCTAGTAGCCATTACCCCATCATCTGGAGAAAACTGCGGCAACTGATTTTTCCAATCATCCGGAAAAATATTTGCCTGCCAATTCTTAAAAATCTGCAGATCAGAAGGGGAAATTTTAGAAAATTTTACTACTTCCTCATCCCAAGAAGACTCAGCCAAACGCCCCTTATCTAAAGCTAACCTAAACTTTTGCAATACATCTTGAGGTATTGCAAAAGGCTTTTCGGTCCATCCCAAAGCCTTCTTTGTAAGCTCTGCTTCTTCATAACCCAACGGAGATCCATGTGCACCAGCAGTACCGGACTTATTAGGACTTCCTTCAGCAATCACTGTCGTAGCAATAATTAACGACGGCCTTCTAAGTTCGGTTTTTGCCTGATTGATTGCTTTATCAACAGCCATAGGATCAGACCCATCAACACGTATGACATGCCACCCATAAGCCAAAAACCGTGCGTTCACATCTTCACGAAAGGCTAAGTCCGTAGAACCTTCTATTGAAATATCGTTACTATCGTAAAGATAAATTAATTTCCCTAACCCTAGCGTTCCCGCAAGAGAAGCGGCTTCAGAGGCAACGCCTTCCATGAGATCACCATCACTAACAATTGCATAGGTATAGTGATCGACGACTTTGTACTCTCCACTGTTAAAACGTTGTGCTAACATTTTTTCAGAGATTGCCATTCCCACACCAGCCGCAAAACCAGACCCTAAAGGTCCTGTCGTAACTTCCACACCAGGTGTCAGTCCATACTCTGGGTGGCCAGGAGTCTTACTGCCCCATTGTCGGAAATTCTTAATCTCATCTATAGAAAGATCGTACCCGGTCAAATGGAGCAAACTATACAAAAGCATAGATGCATGCCCCGCGGATAAAACAAACCTATCACGATCTGCCCAGTCAGGATTTTCAGGATTATGTTTTAAGTGTTTTGTCCACAACGTATAAGCCATTGGGGCAGCTCCCATAGGCGCCCCTGGATGACCGGAGTTTGCGCGTTCCACAGCATCCATTGAAAGTACTCGAATGGCATTTATACAACGTTGTTGAAGATCATTAGGATCCGTATTTACATCGTTACTCATTAGAAAATATTAGTCCTCTTCCAACTCTATCACGCACTAGCTTTATTGGGATGATCCTAGTGAAATGGATAGCAATTATGTTCACAAATGTCTTAGAAAATCTATACCGACACAGACACAGACAACAAGAACGCGTACGATCACTGAAATGGGTAGGAATAAATGGAGATATGAAAGAAATTAATGTCACAGACATCGCTGAGGCAGTAGCAAAACTAGCAATTGAAGCAGCTCATTTCCTTCCTGAAGATGTAGAAGGAGCAATCCGTAGTGCAAAAACTACAGAAACATCACCAATTGCTGTACAAATTATTGACGAAATATTAGAAAATGCAGAGATCGCTAGAACGAAAATGCTTCCCCTTTGTCAAGACACAGGGACAGCTGTGGTACATATCGAACTAGGGCAAGATGCACATATTAATGGGGGTTATTTGCTAGACGCCATTAATGCTGGCATCGAAAAGGGTTATGACGATGGTTATCTCCGTAAATCCATTGTTAACCAACCGCTAAGCAAACGAGCAAACACAAAAACCAACACTCCTGCAGTCATTCATACTGATATTGTCACTGGTGAAAATTTAAAAATCATGTTTATGCCAAAAGGTGGTGGCTGTGAAAATATGTCCCGGTATCAAAACTTCTTACCGGGAGCAGGAACATCTGCTGTTATCGACTTTGTTTGTGAGACTGTTGATCTTTCTGGGGGAAATCCCTGTCCGCCTTTACTAATTGGCGTAGGTGTGGGGGGAACAGCTGAGAAAGCAATGACTATAGCAAAACATTCCTTGTTTAGAAAAATTGGAGAACATAATCCAGATCCTGAAGTAGCACAATTGGAAGAAGATATTTTGGAAGCAGTTAATGCACTAGGGGTAGGTCCTCAAGCTATCGGTGGCAGTACGACAGCCTTAGGTGTTTTCGTTGAAACCTACCCAACGCACATTACCGCTTTGCCAGTAGCAGTAAATATCCAATGCCACAGTGCACGCACAAAGCAAGTTATTCTGTAAAAACCAAAGGCGTTAATGATGAGTTCAGATAGTATTAATATACAATTACCACTAACAAGCACAGTCATCAAAAGCCTGCATACTGGACAACACGTACGTTTTTTTGGAACTATCTACACTGCACGTGATGCAGCTCATAAAAGGCTGATAGCGCAATCAGTTGCGGGAGAGAAACTCCCTGTAAATCTTGCCGGACAGGTACTCTATTATGTTGGTCCAACACCACCAAGGCCTGGGGGAATAATTGGTTCTGCTGGACCAACAACATCAATGCGCTTAGATCCTTATACGCCCCAAATGCTCGAACTAGGCGTAAAAGGGATCATAGGTAAAGGTGGGCGTGGTCCTGCAGTTCAAAAAGCAATTGCTCGAGCAGGTGCCTTCTACTGCATAGCTGTAGGTGGTACTGGGGCACTATTAAATAGACATATCACGAATGTTGAAGTGGTTGCATACGAAGATCTGGGAACTGAAGCAATTCGTAAATTGGAGCTAGATGGCTTTCCTGCAATTATCGTAAATGATTCGTACGGGGGGGATCTATTAACTGAAGGTAAACTGCAATACCGTACAAGTGAAAGAAAAATTCCGGAAATTAAAGAGCTTCGATAAGGTAAACTAAACCAGAAGGATCCTATGGGCATTACAAGAGAAACGGCACATCAGATACCTCTTTTTTCCAATGAAACACTGGATGAATTAGTGCAAACATTCCAGGATTGGGAAAAAGGTTCGCTAGAAAAAACGCTTCAACGACAAGCAGAACGCAGTGAGTCATTTGCAACAAGTAGCCAAACAGTTGATCGGCTCTACACACCGCTAGATAACACTCACTTAACTTATGACGAAGATCTCGGCTACCCTGGAGAATATCCATTTACTCGTGGTGTACAACCGACAATGTACAGAGGACGATTTTGGACGATGCGACAATACGCCGGATTTGGTACAGCTGAAGAATCTAACAAAAAATTTCAATACCTTTTAAATCAAGGGCAAACTGGTTTATCTGTAGCCTTTGATCTACCTAGCCAGCTCGGATACGACTCCGATGATGTGCTAGCAATCGCTGAGGTAGGACAAGTCGGTGTCGCAATAGATTCCTTATACGATATGGAAACATTATTCCGCGGCATTCCACTCGATAAAGTATCAACTAGCATGACTATTAATGCGCCTGCTGCAGTTATGTTAGCCATGTATATCGTCGCAGGAGAAAAACAAGGTGTTTCCCCTAATGACTTGCGGGGAACTGTACAAAACGATGTTTTGAAGGAATACGTCGCACGAGGAACGTATATCTTTCCGCCTGAACCTAGCGTACGGCTTGCAGCAGACATCATGGAATATTGTGCAAAAAACGTCCCTAACTGGAATACAATTAGCGTAAGCGGCTATCACATTCGAGATGCAGGATCGACAGCAGCTCAGGAAATCGGTTTCAGTTTTGCAAATGCGTGTACTTATATTGACGCTGCTCTCCAACGCGGATTGAAAATAGATGAATTCGCGCCACGTATTTCATGGATTTTTAACACTCACAATTCGTTTTTTGAAGAAGTTGCCAAGTATCGTGCTCTCCGTCGTTTATGGGCACGAATTATGAAAGAGCGCTATCAAGCAAAAAATCCACGGTCAATGATGCTACGTACCCATACACAAACAGCAGGTAGTACTCTTATGGCTCAACAGCCAGAAAACAATATTGTACGAGCGGCAATTCAAGCGCTGGCATCAGTCAGCGGTGGAGTACAAAGCATCGCACTTTCCTGTTTTGATGAAGCATTGGCTCTCCCAACAGACGAAGCACAAAAAATGGCGTTACGCACACAGCAAATTATTGCACATGAAACAGGCGTAGCTGACACAGTAGATCCCATGGGTGGCAGCTTTTACGTGGAAACCCTCACTACTTCTTTGGAAGAACAAGCTATCGCCATCATGGAAGAAATAGAATCCATAGGGGGATCCATCTCGGCAATTGAGTCAGGATGGATACAAAATCAAATTGCAGAAGCATCTTGGAAATATCAACAGGCTATTGATAACGGTGAGAAGGTTATTGTTGGTGTAAATGACTTCCAGGATTCGACTGAACAAGCCCAGACAATATTTAAGGTAGATCGAAAATTAGTAGAGCATCAATTGCAACGTTTGGAACAACATAGACAAAAACGTGACAATTCAAAAGTTACCGAATCCCTAAATGCACTGAAAGTAGCTTGTGAAGGGGAAGAAAATTTAATGCCCTCTATACTTAATGCTGTCCGCTCCTACGCAACGCTTGGAGAAATTATTGAGACAATGCGAAAGGTCTTTGGGGAATATATTCCACCTACAGTAATTTAAAAAAATCATGCCGATACTCATAAAACAAATCTTTACCTTTCCACATCCTGTAAACGAGTACGCCGCACGTGCTGTAGCACTTCAAGTATTGATACTAACCATCATAATAATTGCGACCGAGTTCTGGCCTTTACTATTTCTTATGCTCTACGAATTCCTAGCGCGAGTGCTAAGCGGTCCGACCCTGAGTATCATGGGACAATTATCCACTCGTCTTATTGTACCTCTCCTTATTAAAAAAGAGCGGATAGTACCAGGTCCACCAAAAAGATTTGCTCAAATTATCGGCTTGGTTTTTACAATTACAATAATTTTATTAATCTATTGGGGCGACTTTTATCTTACTGGAAAAGTAGTTCTTGCAGTCTTAGGAATCTTCGCTGCACTAGAGTCTTTATTGGGATTTTGTGCAGGATGTTGGGCTTTTTCATTGCTCATGCGGGTAGGACTAATTCCAGAAGAGGTTTGCGAGAGGTGTAACAACCTTAGGCCCAGTTTAACAACCGAGGACCTTTCATATGTAAGACAAGTAAAAAGTAAAAAACTAAGAAACTTATTGAGAAAGCGCAACTCTTAACAATTCAATCGCTTTTCTAACCTGTGAAGGCGCAGTACCGCCTAAAAGATCTCTTTCTTCCAAAGCCGAGTCTACGGTAATTCCCAAAACATCTTTTTCAAACAAAATATTAGCTTCCTGATAATAATCAAACGGTAATTCATTCAACTCACAATTACGTTCCTCTGCCTGTCGAACCAAATTGCCCACCACTTGATGTGCTTCACGGAAAGGAACACCTTTTTTTACAAGATAATCTGCTACATCCGTAGCAAGCGTAAAACCTACCGCAGCAGAAAAACGCATATGCTCAGTATCGAAATCAAGCCCCTGAAGCATTTTTGAAAAAATACGCAATGTAGGAATAACTACCTCTCCAGTCGCTAAAATAGCTGGCTTGTCTTCCTGTAAATCACGATTATAGGCAAGCGGAAGCCCTTTTAATGTAGTTAGCAAAGCAATCAGTTCCCCATAAACCCTTCCAGTACGTCCACGAGCAAGCTCGGCAACATCAGCATTTTTCTTCTGCGGCATCATACTGGAACCAGTTGCGAACGCATCAGGTAACCGTACAAATGAAAACTCTGCAGATGACCACAAAACAATCTCTTCAGCTAAGCGAGAAATGTGCATTTGTGATAATGCAGCTGCCGAAATAAATTCAACCGCATAATCACGATCCGAAGTTGCATCCAAACTATTTCGTGAAATATTTTCGAACCCAAGCTCTGTAGCAATCATTTTGCGATCCAAAGGGTACGGTGAACCTGCCAAGGCACCTGAACCTAAAGGCAAAACATTAACTCGACCTCGACAATCAAGAAAGCGGTCACGATCACGCAAAAACATTTCTCCATAAGCAAGCAAATGATGACCAAGCGTAATAGGCTGAGCATGTTGCAAATGTGTATAACCAGGCATAGCAGCACTCACATGCTGTGATGCCAAATCACATAAAACATTTATTAATTCTTCCAACGAAAGAATTACTTCATCACAAAGATGTCGTACTAATAATCTGTTAAGCAAAGCTACCTGGTCATTCCTAGAACGACCCGTGTGTAATCGACCAGCAACGTCTCCAACTTCTTCATAAAGCAAGACTTCAACATGTGTATGTATGTCCTCATATTCTTGCTTCCACTCAACGCGATCCTCTTGAAATTCTATTGCCACTTTTTCGAGACCAGCAATAATAATTTTCGAATCTGACAACGGAATTATGCCTGTACTTCCAAGCATGCGAGCATGAGCAATAGAACCAGCTATGTCAAAAGCATATAGCGACCTATCAGAACCAGCTGTGTACTGCAAAGTTAACGTATCTATATCACTAGAAAAACGCCCGCCCCAAGTTCTCATATTCTCTGCCATTACTTAAGTCTACCAGTGACACTAGCGAGTAATACAAATCCTTATCTCTAATATCAAATAATTATCAAAATTAACAGTTAAGTACATCAGGCTACTGTATTCTCTGGGAATGAGTACCTCATTCGAACAAAACACAAATCAGGACAAGAATCTGCACAATGCATTGGATAAAAAAGAGAAAAGCCTAGAGGATCTCAAGGAAATTGTCTGGTACCTACAATCAGAAAACGGATGCCCATGGGATCGTGAACAGGATCACACATCGTTGCGACAACATTTATTGGAAGAATGCTACGAATTACTTGAGGCAATTGACAATCAAAAACCAGCACAATTTAAAAACATCATCGAAGAATTAGGTGATGTGCTTTTGCAAGTTTTAATGCATGGAGCAGTAGCTGAAAGACTTAGTGAATTCACTTTAAGCGATATAACCACCGGTATCAGCGAAAAACTAATAGCCCGGCACCCACATGTTTTCAGCGAGCCAAGAAAAACGACAAAAGCTGACGTTGAAGCAAACTGGGAAAAACTTAAACAAAAAGAACACCCAGAACAATCAGCCTTAGCATCAATACCGAAAACACTTCCAGCCCTTGCTGCTGCACAAACAATTCAAAATAGAGCACGTAATACAGGATTTGATTGGCCAGACATGAAAGGACCTTTAGAAAAATTATCTGAAGAAATAGAAGAATTGACAACAGCAGACACTGATGCGAACAGAACAGAAGAGTTTGGAGATATTCTTTTTACTCTGGTAGGGATAGCTCAACGTTTAGGAATAAATACAGAACAAGCTCTAAGAATTTCAAATAGTAAATTTGAGAAACGATTTAAAAATATTGAGACTCTAGCTCGAGAACGACAATTGAAATTCTCTAATATGGATTTGTCAGAACTAGACGCATTATGGAACGAAGTTAAAAAAAGCGAACAAAATAGAAGTTCGTTAGAATGAAATGGACTTCTCCTAAGCAACCTTGCTAGAAGTAAAGTTATCAAACATATTTGGGGACACATAGCATGCAAACGGTAATTACAAAAGAAAGATTTTCTACAGGAAAAACATTTACCGAGTACATCGAGAGTGGAATTCGTAACTTGGAGCAATTTAAGGAAAATTACGAAAACCTCGTATTCTCACAAGCACAAGAGTCTAGCCTGAAAACATTGGCAAACCATCCCGATGGACCAGACCACTTAGCAATTATTGGCGAAGATTGGTGCCCTGATGTTTATCGTGGTCTCCCCGTAGGACAAAGAATTGGGGAAGTTCTAGGAATAGACGTACGGATTTTCGAACGTGATCAAAATATGGACATGATTGAAGAATATCTAAAGGATGGTCAATTTGCCTCTATTCCAGTTTTTGTTTTTTATAATTCAAAACACGAGGAACTTTGCCACTTCATTGAAAGACCTGCCCTTGCCAACAAAGAAATTGGTGCAATTCAAAAAGTTCTCGGAGATATGAGCCCAGAAGCCATCGAAAAACGTATAGGACACGCACCTAATGAAGAGGAAGTACAACTAGAACGGGCGCAGGGAAGGGAGCGCTATGTAGAATGGCAAAAGGGTGAAATCTGGGCGAATTGGCGAATTGCTACTGTTGATGAAGTTATCAATCTTCTCTCTATTGCAACGAAATTATAAGAAAAGTATTGTCGCCTAGCACTAGGCCAGTTATACTCCCACGGAAATGGGCCGCTAGCTCAATGGCAGAGCAAGTGACTCTTAATCACTAGGTTCAAGGTTCGAATCCTTGGCGGCTCACAAGGCGGTTAGGTTTCGTGACAGGAATCACGACAAGGGGAAGTGTCGGAACTGGCAGACGAGCATGATTTAGGATCATGTGCCGAAAGGCGTAGGAGTTCGAATCTCCTCTTCCCCAAGCCTGGAAGCACTAGTCCAAAATCAAGGAAAATAAGAAAAGGGGATATATGGCGCTTCTAGAAATAAATGGCCTGAAGACTTACTTTTATACACAAGAAGGTGTAGTTAAAGCTGTCGATGGTGCAACGTACTCCGTTGAGGAAGGTGAGACTCTGGGACTCGTAGGAGAATCAGGATGCGGCAAAAGCGTATCTGCACTTTCAATTCTCCGTCTTATCCCAAATCCTCCTGGAAGAATTGTCGATGGAGAAATTCTGTTCCAAGGACGAGATCTCCTGAAAATTGACGAGGAGGAAATGCGGAAAATTCGTGGAAATGATATCGCAATGGTATTCCAAGAACCTATGACTTCATTAAATCCTGTTCTCACGATTGGGAGGCAAATAACTGAAGCTATAGAGCTTCATCAAGATCTTAGTGGGAGAGGTGCTCGTTCACGTGCTGCTGATCTTTTGGAGTTGGTTGGTATCCCTGACGCAGGAGAACGCCTTGACGACTACCCACATCAATTTTCCGGAGGTATGCGCCAAAGGGTAATGATTGCGATGGCTATGAGTTGTAACCCTAAAATTCTGCTGGCAGATGAACCCACTACCGCACTAGATGTCACAATTCAAGCTCAAATCCTTGAAGTTATGGCTAATCTCAGCAAAGAGTTCGGAACAGCAGTAATTGTTATCACGCATAACTTAGGTGTAGTTGCTCGATATGCAGATAATGTAAACGTAATGTACGCAGGAAAAGTAATTGAGCGTGCTACTGCCCACAGTCTTTATGAAACGCCACATCATCCATATACAGTCGGATTACTCAATTCTGTACCTCGTCTTGATCAGGGTCGTGATCAGAAGTTAATCCCAATCGAAGGTAACCCTCCAGATTTGGCAAACCTCCCAGTTGGTTGTAGCTTCGCTCCACGTTGTACTTTTAAAGTCGATAAGTGTATAGAAGAGTATCCTGAAGTAAGTTCAGCAGGCGATGGACACACCGTAGCTTGCTGGGAATGGCAAAATGTCCAAAGGGAGAAGTCCATTGTCTGATCAAACTACCACAGCCGAACAAATAACAAATGAAACCACTGAGGATCCACTCGTCAGTGTTAATGACATGAAAGTTTATTTTCCTATAACAGCAGGACTATTGGTACAACGAAAAGTTGCCGATGTAAAAGCTGTTGATGGAGTTACCTTCTCAGTGAAAAAAGGAGAAACCTTAGGTTTAGTAGGAGAATCCGGTTGTGGAAAAAGCACAACTGGAAAAGCAATTCTTCAACTTAATCGACCAACCTCCGGTAGCGTGAAGTTCGAGTCCACCGACTTAACCCGAGTAAAGGGACGAAGTCTGCGACAATTCCGTAAGCGCATGCAAATGATTTTTCAAGATCCTTATGCAAGCTTAAACCCTCGTATGTCTGTAGGTAGCATTGTAAGTGAACCACTCACAATTCATGGCTTGGCTAAAGGTCAAAGAAAGGAGCGTGTGGAACAATTACTGCAAACCGTTGGTTTAAATCCTTACTTCGCTAGTCGTTACCCACATGAATTTTCAGGTGGACAGCGACAAAGAATCGGAATTGCCCGTGCCCTTGCGGTAGAACCTGAGTTTATTGTTTGCGATGAGCCTGTCTCAGCATTGGATGTATCAATTCAAGCGCAGATTATTAACCTTTTGCAAGATTTACAGTCTGAGTTTGGTCTCACATATTTGTTTATAGCCCATGATCTTTCAGTTGTTCGACATATTAGTGATCGTGTAGCTGTTATGTATCTCGGACATATTATGGAATTAACAGATAGAGATTCCATTTTTGAGAATCCTCTACATCCTTATACAAAGGCACTTCTGTCTGCTGTTCCAATTCCCGACCCTGCATTGGAAAGAGATCGTGAACGAATTATCTTAACTGGTGATGTACCAAGCCCCATATCACCACCCTCAGGATGTGTTTTTCATACTCGCTGCCCAATCGTTATAGATGAGTGCAAAACAGAAGTACCTGAATGGCGTAATGTAGGAACAGCCAGTGAAGAGCACTGGGTTTGGTGTCATCGGGTATAAAAATCTAATATCAAAAAAATAAGGGACCTGTTTTCGCAGGTCCCTTATTTTTTTATTCTCTTTTTTAATCAGACGAATTAAGCCATGACATCATAGCTCTCATCTCTGCACCCACCAGTTCAACCGGATGTTCATTATCGCGCCTTCTCATAGACAAAAATGATGACCGTCCAGACATGTTTTCCAGAATAAATTCCTTAGCAAACTTACCCGTCTGAATTTCATCTAGAATACGACGCATTTCTGCTTTCGTTTCATCAGTGATTATTCTCGGCCCCCTAGAGTAATCTCCATACTCTGCCGTATCGCTAATAGAATATCTCATCTTCGAGAGACCACCTTCATATATCAAATCAACAATTAATTTCAATTCATGCATCGTCTCAAAAAACGCACTCTCTGGTTGATAACCTGCTTCAACAAGAGTTTCAAAGGCAGCCTTAATTAACGCTGATATACCGCCGCAAAGAATAACCTGCTCACCAAAAAGATCGGTCTCTGTCTCTTCCCGAAAAGTTGTTGCCAATACTCCACCGCGTGTACCACCAATACCCTTTGCATACGCAAGCGCAACCTGTTGAGCAACTTCTGAAGCGTCTTGATGAACAGCAACAAGACAAGGGACGCCACCACCCTCAGTAAAAACACGGCGCACCAAGTGACCAGGTCCTTTAGGAGCAACCATAGTTACGTCTACAAATTCCGGAGGTTGTATTTGCTGAAAATGAATATTAAATCCATGAGCAAACATTAACGTTTTTCCTTCAGATAAAAATGGCTCTATTGCGCGATCGTATACATCCTTTTGTAGCTGATCAGGAATAAGCATCATGATTATATCGGCTTGTTGTGCAGCATCTTCAACTGTACTCACTCGCAAGCCAGATTCTTCCGCTAGTTTCCAAGATGGAGAACCTGGATACAGTCCCACAATCACATCAAGCCCACTGTCTTTAAGGTTTAACGCATGCGCATGCCCTTGAGAACCATAACCAATAACTGCAATCTTCCGGTCTTTCAAAAGATCTAAATCAGCATCGGCATCATAATACATAGTAGCCATAACTTTTCTCCTAAAATAAAATTTTACGTAGGCAAATTAACTTGCCGTCGATGTCTATCGCGACTGTATTCAACAAAGGGATTAACCCCAATTTCACGAAGCATCCAATACCGCTCAACAACAACAATTTTATCTTCAACAATGCGTATCCAATTAGCAAACCGGGGCCTTTGAGGATCAACGGCAATTTCAGTAACCACATCCTTAACACCAGCTATACAAGTTTGCATCCGTGGTATTCCGAAAGCAGGCTTAGGAATCGCCTCCAAGAGGCTTGTAATAGCATCAGGGCCTTTAGCTGAACCATAAACTGAATCAACAAAAACACTGTCTTCGTCCAGAATATCGTTTGCAATTTCCCGATTACTCGAAATATCCATTTCGCAAAATTTTATAGCCAACTCATTTGCTGTTTTCTCAGAACCACCCGGATACTCGTTAGCACGTGACAATGCAGATTCTATAGATTTATCCAAATCAATATCTCTCAACATTGCGTAAAGATGTCGAGTATTTATTCTTCCATCACCATCAACTTGAATGATATCCAAAGCACGTTGTGCAAATTGTCGCCAATCATAACCCTTTCCTACGATTGTTGTACGTAAAGCTGCTGTATCTGAATCATCAACAATCTCTTCCTCTGTATACCTACAATCAGCATATCTTTCCAAAAGTTCAGTCTGCCAATCTCGAACAGCAATATTATCTTTCAAGGTAGGACCACGAAAGGAGTGAAATGTAACACCAGATGCATGGAGCTTTTGAATATCATCAAAACGATCAAAATTTATCGCATCAACGAGTTGCTTAGCAATAGAAACAGAAGTACTCATGTGGACGGCATTGTAGCGTGCACAGGGTTTGCGAGCGAGCAAAAGAATTTTTTATCATTTATTCCTAAAGATTTCGATATGTAAACTGGGAAACATCAAGGAAAACAACTCCCCAGCAAGAACAATTCCACCTAGACCCAAGAGAACATATCCCACAATAGAAAAACTGCACACCTCAAGATTAATACATCTTTTTTTCAATCTCCACAACCATGAACAAGTTTGAACATTAGGTTTGCTCTCAAAATAGTCTTACGCAGACCTCAAACCTGACATAGGCTCTGAATACACTTACATTATTAATGAGGTATACAGAAAGGATTCTGCAGTGACAACTAATCAAAAGCCATCTGAACATGATGTATTAACCCAAAGCGAGGCTGAACAGAGAGCTAATCGCATCTCGAATTGCGCATATAAAATTCACTTAGACCTTGTCAAAGGATCACCCACATATCATGGCAATGTAATAGCTACTTTCACTGATCAAGGCGATGGACAGCTAAACCTTAACTTTCGTGGGCAAACAATCGAACAAATGGTTCTAAATGGAAAGACAATCAATCCCAAAGTCAAAGGGCGCAATTTAGAACTTCAAGATTCTGATTTAAAACCCCAAAACCAACTAGAAATTAGTTATACGAATGAGTATGACCATGGAGGTGATGGGTTTCATCAATTCATAGATCCTGAAGATGGTGAAGAATATCTATATACAAATTTTGAACCGTTTGATGCACATCGATTAATTCCTTGTTTTGACCAACCCGATCTGAAAGCGAATTACCAGCTCACAGTTACAGCACCTACAGAATGGGAATTGATAACAAACAGCATAGAAACATCTAGTGAGCCTACTGGGAACGATCGAGTCACAAAGACATATGCAGAAACCCAACCCTTTAGTACATATCTTTTTGCTTTAATAGCAG
>CAWVTC010000034.1:0-13138 GCA_963933025.1 uncultured Dehalococcoidia bacterium
TGGGCTGGATCTTGATCTTATTACACCTAAAACAACGTATTTTGATGCAGGTATCACTTTTGTCCATGGAGAATCGATCCGGAACTGGGAATCACGCAGCTATGGATTAAGCACCATGACGGAAGTACTTCAGCATAGTATCAATACAGGATCAGTATTTATAGTTGAACGTATTGGGGCAGAACAATTTTATAAATACTTAAACAAATTCCGTCTTGGTCATGCAACGGGCATAGACTTACCAAACGAAGCAATCGGAATTATTCCTACTCTAAATGATGCGAACTGGAGTCCCGTTGACTTAGCAACCCAATCCTTTGGTCAATCAATTGGCATCACCCCAATACAGTTAATAAGTGCTTTCGCGGCCACTATAAATGGTGGCCACCTTATCCAGCCCCACCTGCTCATGTCCTCGTTCTCAAACACAACCGAAAATAGTAGTTTTTATCAAGCACAAGACAATCAAGTCATAAGTGTAGAAACAAGTAATTCGATCAGGGAAATGCTTAGTACAGTTGTCAATACAAATGTTTGGCATCCAGCGCGACCAAAATACTACAGCTCTGGTGGAAAATCAGGAACAGCCAATATCCCTAAAGATGGAGGCTATAGTGATGAACAAATAGTCTCCTTTATAAGTTTCGCCCCTCTCAATGATCCTCAAATAATTGTGCTCGTCAAAATTGATCAGAATAAAGACAACTTAACAGGAACTGAAGCAGCTGGACCCGTAGTAGCACGCTTAATAGACAAAACTCTACTTCTACTCAATATCCCACCAACAGCGGAATATGTTGGTGCACGATGATTACACAATTAACGACTACATTTGTAGCTGAAGTTTTGGAAAAATTCGGCGGGAATGTACATTCGTTTAAAGAAGGAATAATTAAAGGGGGGCTTGCTGATTCACGGCAAATTCAGGGAGGAGAACTCTTTGCAGCTTTCCAAGGAAAACAATTGGATGGGAATAACTTTGTTGTAGATGCACTCAATGCCGGCGCAAAGGCAGTTATTTGCGAGAAACTTCCCGAAGGTGATTGGCCAGAACAAACCATCATCACTGTTGAGGATACACAGCAAGCATTATCTAAACTTGCACAATCATGGCAAAGAACATGTGCTCCATACGTCATTGGGATCACCGGAACAGTTGGCAAAACAACCACAAAAGAGCTAACTGCAGAAGCCTTAAGTAAACGCTTCAAAACACATCGCAGTCCGGGAAATTTCAACTCAAGAGAAGGCTTGCCTCTAGCACTACTTAGCCTCACATCTGAAATAGAAGTCTCAGTGCTTGAAATGGGAATGGATAGTCCTGGGGAAATAGCGGCACTTTGTGAAATTTCCGAACCACAATGTGGAGTCGTTCTCAATATCGGTGCTACCCATTTAGAGAAATTGGGAACGATGGAGTCTATTGCAAAAGAAAAACTTTCACTAGTAAGAAGTTTAGCTACAACAGCCACAGCAGTCGTAAACATAGATGATGAGCGCATCGCACCAGTGATTGAAGAACTCACTTGCAGGCTTATCACTTTTGGATCTAGTAAAGCAGCCATGCTAAAACACGGCCCTGTAAAAAATCATGGACTAGAAGGTAGCAGCTTCCCAATAAACTGGCATGACACACAAGCCAACGTAAAACTACAACTACCAGGTATCCACCTCGTTGATAATGCAATGGCGGCAATTGCGGTACAGCTTGCTATGGGAATCGAACTTAAAGATGCGGCAAAAACCCTAAATGAAGCCCATGCCAAAGGGCGAATGTTGGTACGCCATGGAAAAAATGGTGTGGTTCTTATTGATGATACTTACAACGCAAGTCCAGCATCGGTTGCAGGAGCATTAAATCTACTGAAGGAACTTAAAGGGAGAAGAATAGCACTGCTTGGAGAGATGGCTGAGCTTGGAACGCGGTCAGCTACCGAGCACCGACGTATAGGTACCCTGTCTGCACGTTCATGTGATCTTTTGTATCTAGTAGGTGAGCAATGCCAGCTGATCTTCGAAGAAGCTAAAAAAGATGGGCACATGAACGTGTTTTGGTTCGGTACTAAAGAATTAGCTTTAAAAAAACTCCTGGCGGAATTAAAGACTGGGGATATCGTTTTGCTCAAAGGCTCACGATCACAAGAGTTAGAGTCATTAATTCCGGAACTTGAGAGCAAAATATGATTAGTGCACTGTTTGCAGGAGGAATTACATTTCTAATAGCTGTCGGCATCGGATGGCCTATAGTTTCATATTTAAAAACGCAAACCCCAGGGAAGGCAATAAGCACAGACCAACCAACAGCACACAAGAACAAAGAGGGGACCCCCACATTTGGAGGTTTTATCATTTGGTTACCTACATTTGTTGTCACTGCGATAGCTGTAGACTGGATCACACACCGCTCAATCCTGCTTCCCTTAGGCATGATCGGTGCAACAGGTGCAGTTGGCTTTCTAGATGATTTAGGTACTCTTCAAAGAGGTGGTTTTACTAAAGGTCTTTCATGGCGCTTTAAATTAGCTGTATTAACAGTGTTCTCATTAATCGCAGCTTTTATTCTTTACTATCAACTTGACGTTCAATCATTGAATGTACCGTGGTTAGGCCAATACGAATTAGGTCCTGTTTATATAGTAATAGCAGTCATAACAATTGTTGCAACAACAAGCGCAGTCGCTGTAACCGACGGACTTGATTCACTAGCAGGTGGCACTACGCTTCTCGCCTTCGTAGCTTATGGAGTAATTGCTTTCATTCAAGGACAAGAGTTTGTGGCAACTTTTGCTTTTATTATCGCAGGAGCAAATCTTGGATTTTTGTGGTACAACGCATACCCAGCAAAAATATTTATGGGTGAAACTGGTGCGCTCGCCCTTGGGGCCAGTTTAGCTGTCATAACTCTAATGACAGGACATTGGCTTCTCCTCCCATTAATTGGAATCGTATTTGTTTCTGAAGCACTCAGTAATCTTGTACAAATTGGCTATTACAAACTAAATAACGGTAAGCGCCTACTTAAACGAGCACCACTTCACCATCATTTTGAAGAACTGGGATGGAAAGAAAGTGGAATAGTTACTCGATTTTGGGTTATCGGTTTTGCTGCTGCAATGGTGGGCATTGCGTTAGCTTTGGCAGTCCCGGAGTAACCATGAGTATTACTAGATTCGAGTTAGCAAAAACAAATCTTTCAGGGAAAAAAGTTCTCGTTTACTCAATGGGCATTGAGGGTCAAGATCTTGCGCGCTGGTTCATCCGTAAGGGGGCTGAAGTAACTATGTCAGACACGAGGACAGAACATCAATTGCGTGCTGCGGGAGCAAATCCACCAAAGGGAGTTTCAGAAGTTTCGCAGGGTCAAGCATTATTAGATCCACAAGGTTTCGATATAGTTGCCACCTCACAATCAATATTGACTACTAACCAAGTCATTGATCGTGCAAATAAATTAAAGATCCCTGTAATTTCCCAAATGCAACTAGCTCTGGAAATTTGCCGAGCTGACATTGTTGGCGTAACTGGTTCAAATGGTAAATCAACAACAACTGCACTTGTCGGCTTTGCTGCATCTGCAGCCAACATAACAAGCTTCACAGGAGGCAACCTAGGTGGAGAGCTACTTAAAAAAATTGAGCAGCTCCAAAAATCTGCAAAAGCCTTCTTGGAAATTAGCCATACACAGTTACAGTACATTGAAAAATCACCACATATTGTGGGGATAACCAATATAACTGCTAATCATCTCGATCAATTTAACTGGGAAGACTATGTCTCCTTAAAAGTAAGTATCCTCAAAAAACAAAGGCCTTCTGATATAGCAATTCTGAACAAAGACGATACTACTTCGTGGAACAACAGGAATGCAGTCCAAGGAAAAACACAGACTATTTCACTGCAAGGTCCAATTACCGGTGATGGAAGCTGGATTGAAGATAAGAAAATCTTCGCGCGTATTAACGGAAATAAAGAATCCATTATTAATCTGGCAGAGGTGAAACTTAGAGGAAACCACAATCTAGAAAATGCATTAATGGCGACAGCCTTAGCCTGCTCAGCACAGATTCCCAAGAAGGCAATACATCATGCACTGTGTAACTTTCCTGGACTACCACACAGGTTAGAAACTATAGGAGAAACAAAGGGGATTAAATGGATCAATGACAGTATCGCCACCACACCAGAACGAACGATAGCAGCAATAGTCAGTTATACAGAACCTATTATTTTACTTTTAGGCGGACGAGGGAAAAATCTCCCACTAACAACACTACGCGAACAAATACCAAAGAGCTGCAAAGCAGTTATTTGTTTTGGAGAAACAGGTTCGGCTTTTGCAAATGAACTGAACCCAATAGTAACGACAAAAAGTGTTGATTCATTAGAAGAAGCAGTTTTTACGGCAGAAAAAATAGCAGTCGCAAATGACCTCGTATTACTTTCACCTGCAGGGAACAGCTTTGATGCATATCCAAATTTTGAGGTAAGAGGTGAACATTTCCGCCAGCTAGTTACTAAATTGGATGACTTCAAGCCTTGGGTAACAAAAGAGTCAAGCAATGCTTAACAATTCAACAAATAAATGGCAGCTTGGTCATCCAGATTATGTATTGTTAGGAGCGGTTGCATTGCTTACCTTCAGCGGAATTATTTTCGTTTATAGTTCAAGTTTTGTAACTGGAATCGTTCAATTCAATAATGCAAATCACTTCGTAATCAGGCAAACAATTTGGACCTTACTAGGAACGGGCCTTTTACTACTTGGACTATCCATTGATTATCAACGATTACAGAAATATGCTTTGCCTCTTCTGATTATTGCAATCGGCCTTCTGTTACTTGTTTTAATACTTGGTGAAACCTACAATGGGGCACAGCGTTGGTTAAATTTAGGAAATCTAAATTTTCAACCATCAGAATTCGCAAAACTCGCAGTCATTATTTACTTAGCTGCATGGCTATCTGCAAAAGCAGAACGTATCCAAAGCATCGAACACAGCCTTGTTTTTGTATTAATGATTGGTGCAATCTCCATACTTTTACTTTTACAACCTGACTTAGGAACAACAGTTCTTATCTTAGGCACTGCATTTACAATGTTCTGGGCCGCTGGCGCAACATTTCTACAAGTTACAACCCTAGGAATTACTGGAAGCGGTGCGGTTTTCCTCCTCGCAGTTATGGAAAGTTATAGGCTAGATAGGCTATTCTCCTTTCTTAGTGCTGAATCTGATCCTTTGGGACGTGGATTCCAAACGCTCCAATCATTAATTGCCCTTGGGAATGGAGGAATTTTTGGACTTGGACTTGGAGAAAGTAGAGGGAAATTCTTCTACATTCCCGAAAGTCACACTGATGCCATTTTCGCAATCATAGGAGAAGAGTTAGGTTTGGTAGCTACAGCTACAATTCTAATTTTGTTTGCGAGTCTAATGGTACGAGGCTATCAAATTGCACAACAGTCAAATACACAATTTGGCTTCCTTCTTGCAACAGGTATAACAACCTGGATTGTGCTACAAGCCTTACTCAATATCGGTGGAATCACACGAATGATTCCATTAACAGGCCTACCAATCCCATTGCTTAGCTATGGTGGTAGTTCTCTATTAGTCTTAATGCTAGCAATCGGAATTTTGGCAAATATTTCACGTAATAAGCCACTAACTCCAGATGTTGATGGTGGTAGTTCATGAAAATTGGACTAGCAGTCGGAGGAACCGCAGGACATCTCTATCCTGCCTTCGCAACAATACAGGCATTGCAAAACATACTTGATGAAAAGCAAAGCACTCTTGATACACGAGTATTTGGACCTAATAATCGTGGGGAGGAGGAAATCACCAAGAAAGCAGGCTTCACTTTTGCAAATGTTACCTCAGCACCAGTACGCGGACAAAAACCAACACAATTAATTTGGGGAATAGTTTGTATCTTCATTGGAACTATTCAAGCTCTTTTACGATTAGCAGTTTTTCGCCCTGATGTTATTTTAAGTACAGGCGGATATGGGTCACTCCCCGCGAGCATAGCCGGACGATTGTTACGGTTACCCCTCGTGGTCTTCCTGCCTGATATAGAACCTGGGCTAGCCATCCGTTTTGAGTCAAAAATAGCAACGCATGTTGCCACAACTACGCACAGCTCTAAGCTTCCTTTACCAAAAAGCAAGCTTTCGATTACAGGCTATCCTGTTCGTAAAAAGTTCGAGGAACTAACAAAACTTTCAGCTCGAGAAGAACTAGGATTAAATGCTGAGGAAATGGTGCTATTTATTAGCGGTGCCTCACAAGGTTCTCAATTACTTAATAATTTCGTTTTCACAGAAATTGAAACCCTTTGTAAAAAAGTGATAGTACTACATATTACAGGACATCAAGGTATCTCAAAAGCGCTCAAACTTCGGTCAACCCTCCCTGCAGAATTAGCTAACCGATATCACCCAGAGTCCTTTTATGAAGACCTGCCTGTTTTCATGTTCGCGGCCAATTTATCAATTATGCGAGCTGGGGCAAGCATATTAGGAGAACTTCCAGCAGCAAATCTTCCAGCTATTCTAATTCCCGGACTTTATGCTGGCGGACATCAAAGAGCCAATGCACAGTGGCTTGCTGACCAAGGCGGTGCATTAATCGTTGAAGAAAAAAACTTGGAGCACCTTGGGGAAATTGCTCTGGAAATTCTAACTAACAAAACACAATTAGAAATCATGAAAACCGCCATGCATAGTGCAAATAATACTAATGCAGCAGAAAATTTAGCCAATCTTTTAATAGAGGCAGCGCTATGAAAAAGATAAATTTATTGGGAGGCCATGTTCATATCATCGGAATCGGGGGAATGCATATGTCAGCAATTGCCCAACTTCTCAAAAAACAGGATGTACACGTTACCGGGAGTGACATCGAGGCAACAGAACTCATAGAACAGCTACGATCACAGGGGATTACAATCTTTCCAGCACATGCAGCATCTAACGTCTCAGGAGCAGATCTGGTAATAACAACAGCTGCAGTAAGCGATGATCATATAGAAATCAAAGCAGCAAAAAATCAAGGGACACCAATTATGAGCCGTTCCACAGCTATTGCTGAACTCATGAGCGGGAAAAAGATTGTCGCAGTTGCAGGTTCACACGGAAAAACAAGCACTTCTACTTTGTTAGCTACAATCCTAGAACAAGACAACTTTCAGCCCATGTATGTACTGGGAGGAGAAAGCCTCGATCTTAAAAGCAACGCTTCTTGGGGAGCAGGAAAACATTGTGTGGTCGAAGCCGATGAATACAAACAAGCCTTCCTAAGTTACAAGCCTGATATAGAGATAATCACAAATATAGATGCAGATCATTTAGATGATTATGGTAGTAAAAAAAATTACTACGATGCTTTTATAAAATTTACAAAAAACCTCAAAAGCACTGGCATGCTTTTATTATGCGGAAACGACAAAGGCACACAGCAATTATCTGACGAACTCGCCCATACCACTATGAAATACGAATCCTATGGGTTTGAAAAACATAATACCTGGACTGCAACGGACATAAGCTTAACTACTTCAGGAGGAAGTTTTTTACTGCAAGGCCCTAAAGACTTTGAAACCGGTACCTTAGAGATTTCAGTTCCAGGAAAACATGTAGTCCTTAACACTATGGCTGCAGCTGCAATTTCATTACACGAAGGGGTACGATTCACCTCCCTACAGCAAACAGTAAAAACATTTTTAGGAGTGAAACGAAGGTTTGAACTCATTGGTGAATCAAGAGGCATCCATGTAATCGATGACTACGCACATCATCCGACAGAAGTTCAAGCCACTCTAACGGCAATAAAAAACCGTTATGCAAATCATCGCCTAATAGTGATTTATCAACCACATACTTATAGTCGCACAGCCTACCTATGGGAAAGTTGGCTCAATTGTTGGGCAGGTTTAGATAAATTGGTAATTCTAGAAACCTATGCGGCTCGTGAATTACCGCATCAAGGAAAAACTGCAGAGGAATTAGCAAAATCAATTTTTTCGGTCTCAGCAATATATGCACCAAACGAAAAAGCAGCTATTGAAAATGCTATTGAAAATGTAACTGACAACACAATAATTTTAACGCTTGGGGCAGGAAATATTACAAATATAGCTCCGCGAATTCTAGAGGCAATCACATGAGAACTCTAGATCAATTAAAACAGTCTTTACAAAAATTCGGAGAACTACGCTCAGCAGAGTCGATGAGAAGCCATACGACCTTTGGAATCGGTGGTCCTGCAGATATATTTTTGACTATTCACAATAGCAACGATCTAGAACAGGCTATCAAAATTATCACTGAAGCGAATACAGAACTATTTATATTAGGTAGTGGTAGCAACATCATAGTAGGGGATAAAGGCATACGTGGAGTAGTTATAGATAATCGTGCACGAAAACTAGAACAACTAGATGCACTACGTTTCAAAATTGATAGCGGAGCAAATTTCTCTGGTGTGGCACGAAAAATGTGTAGATCCGGCTTAGCGGGACTCGCATGGGCTGTTGGCATCCCAGGAACTTTCGGAGGAGCCGTTATCTACAATGCAGGGGCTTATGGTGGTTGCTTAAACGATGTACTCATACGCGCCAATCTTTTTTCCCCTCAAACAGGTAGCGCATGGCTAAACGCAAGTGAATTAAATCTTACTTATAGAAATAGTATTCTTCAAAACAAACTCTTTAAAAAACAGATAATACTAGAAGTCGAGATCATACTTCAGCCAGGTGATGAAGAGAAACTTTCCATAGAAGTGGCGAATTACGACAAGCGGCGACTAGCTACACAACCACGTGAGCGTAATCCCGGTTCTATGTTTCGTAATACTCCGAACCAACCTGCGTGGAAACTAATTGAGGCAGTAGGAATGCGTGGCATGGCAAAAGGACAAGCAAAAATAAGTGAGCGCCACGCAAATTTCTTTGTCAACACCAAGCAAGCAAGCGCAAAAGATGTTTTGTGGTTAGTAGAGGAAGCTGAGAAGCGAGTGTATGAAAATTTTGGAATCAAGCTAATCCGAGAAGTGAACTTTGTGGGGGCTTTCTAATGGCTAGACGCATTGCAATTATTTTTGGTGGTCAATCTCCCGAGCATGAAATCAGCGTTTTAAGTGCACGTAATGTTGTTGACGCTTTGGACGATAATCTTTGGACAGCTATCCCGCTTGCTGTTGCGACCGATGGACAATGGCTTACTGAAACCCACTCAGCGAGCGTACTCTCTTCACATAAAAAGACAGTTGAAAATAATGGAGTCTCATTAAATGGAGTCCCATTAATTGAAAGTGGATTAGATATACTGAAAAATTGTACCGCGGCATTCCCTCTAATTCATGGAAAAACTGGGGAGGATGGGACACTGCAAGGGTTACTTGAAATGGCAAACATTGCATATGCTGGCTCTGGAGTAAGTGCAAGCATTCTTGGAATGGATAAAAGTCTTTCGAAAGTAATCTGGCAGGCTGCAGGATTACCTATTGCACGCATGATCGTCCTTAAAAAAGAATCGATCCCTGGTTCTGAATCTGCAATTAGTACAAGGATATCCAACGAAATTGGATATCCTTGTTATGTCAAGCCATCGCGCGGCGGTTCAAGTATAGGTATTAGCAAAGTCCAGTCAGAGAAACAACTTCACCAAGCTATAGCTCTTGCATCACAATGGGACAACAAAATTTTAATCGAAGAATTTATAGATGGCCAGGAAATTGAGTGTGCCATAATTGGTAATGGAAATCCAAAAGCTGCTTCGTGTCTAGGGGAAGTATCTTCCCTAAATAATTTTTATGATTACGACAGCAAATATTCTCCAAATTCAACTACTCAAATCTACATACCTGCACGTATTTCAGAAAACATAGCAGGCAAGCTACGTGATTTAGCTGTCAATGCGTACACAAGCATTGGATGCAAAGGGTTCGCAAGGGTAGATTTCTTTGTGAACAAGCAAGAACAAATCGTTCTAAGTGAAATTAATACTATCCCAGGATTTACAAAAACCAGCCTGTTTCCCCGTCTTTGGGAAGCAAGTGGCCTGAGTTATAGCGCGATGCTTACACAAATTTTAGAACTCGCACTGCATAGGAAAGAAGGGGAATAAAAATGCAATCCGAGCAAACTATCAGCCGCAGACGAACAAGAATTATTCAACGTAGAAACAGTACGTTAAAGAAATCAACACGTCTCGGTTTCACAAAAACCGGCCTCCAAATATCCATCTTGCTAGGGGCTATCGCTTTAGTAGTAAGTATTACCGTTGCTGTTTTTTCTCCTGTACTCAAGGTACAACAAATTAATGTTGAAGGAATTAAATTAACCGAATTACAGCAAATACAAGAAATAACACCACGTATAGGTAAGTGGATGCCCACCTTGAAAAGTGGCCAAGTATCGTCCGAAATTAGTGCATTGCCAATGATTGAGTCTGTAAAAATACTTCGGATATGGCCAAATACAGTCCGGATCATAGTTACCGAACTAACACCGAAAGCCAGGTGGGTACAAGGAGGAAAAAGTTACTTGGTTAGTGAAAATGGAATAGTACTTCAAGCGCTTATTGAATCAAAATCTAAGTTACCAAAAATTATTGGGACCTCTCAGTTTCCTCTACAGCCAGGTGAAAAAGTTAATATCGAAGCCATTAAAACAGCCTTATTAATCCCTGACTTATTAGCTAATTATATGAACAAAGAATTGACTGAAATAAGAGACTTACCAGGAGTAGGAATTAGCATACGCACTACAGATGGGAAAACCATCTTGATCGGAAATACTGAAAATCTTGAACATCAAATCAGCATCTGGCAACAAATAAGCGCTAAGGCCAAAGAAAACAATATTCAATACACCGAAATCGACTTGCGGTTTCAAAATCACCCTGTTCTCAGGAATATACAAAAATCAGTGAAAATAACTAGCAACAAGGAGCAATAATGAAACGGAAACATGCGGCAGCAGCCATCGATTTAGGAGCGACAAAAACTACTGTACTTGTAGGAAGTAGCGATATAGATGGCAATACAGAAATTGAAGGATTTGGCATGGTGGAATCTACTGGTTTTCAGAGTGGGGGAATTGGTGATATCCACAAGGTACGTGCAGGAATCCAAAAAGCAACTCATCTTGCCGAAGAGGCCAGTGGGACGCGAATTCTAAGTGCAATTGTTGGTATTGCGGGAGAACATCTACGATCTCAAAATGAACGTGGCATCATCACGATAGCCGATCGTAATTACCCAATTAGCGAAGAGGATCGAGAGAGAGTCCTAGAGATGGCTGGGCAAATCAACATCTCTACCAGTCAACAAATTATACATATGCTTCCTCGGAAATTTTGGATTGAAGGAACTGAACATGTAACAGATCCTGTCGGGATGTACGGTACACGACTGGATGCAGAAACACACATCATAGTCGGTGCTGCATCTTCAATTGAAAATCTACGACTTTGTGTAGAAGGAGCTGGAATAAAAGTTGATGGTTTCCTTCCCGAATCGATTGCTGCAGCAAAATCAGCATTAACAGATGAAGAACGTATGCAAGGTGTAGCCCTTATAGATATCGGTGCTAGCACTTCTTCTATCTGCATATACGAGGAAGGTGCAGTATCACATTCAGCAAGTTTAGCTCTCGCTGGTGAGCACCTAACACGAGATTTAACACAAGTACTTAGATGCCCCTGGGAAAGTGCAGAACAACTAAAAAAGACTTGTGGTGTGGCAATCTCTGGAATGGCACCACTCGAGGAAACTGTTGAAATACAGGCTTTTGGAAATCCCCCAGAAAAAACAATTCCTACTCGTCATGTTGCAGAAATTCTACAGGCTCGTTGCGAAGAAATTCTCCAAGAAATTGAAGCCGAATTACGACGTACAAAAACACTCGAACGAATAGCTGCAGGACTAGTACTTACAGGAGGAACAAGTAACCTAAAAGGACTTTGCGATCTAGCTAGCCAAAAGTTGAAACTACCAGCACGTATTGGTTATCCAAAAAAATTCGACAATACTCCTGAATATCTTAGTTCCCCACCTTTTGCAACTAGTGTTGGCCTTCTTGAATACGCTTTAAATGACTTTAATCCATTAGTTCAAAACACTACCAAACAACATTCAAACAACATTGCATGGGGAGGCGTTGGGCGCCGACTACGTGATTTTGGAAAAGGTTTTTTACCGCAATGAACAAAGGAGCAAGGCTAATTAAATAAATTATAATTTTTAAAAACCTAACCCGCCCTGCGGAAATCGTTAAATCACACCCCATGTAAAGGAAAAAAAGATGATGAATAATACTGATGAAAATAAACAAGCCACAATGTTACCTACAGGAGACGAAAAGGATTCTTGGGGTAATTATGAACAGGAACGTGCTGACATCCGTGTAATAGGTGTCGGTGGTGGAGGAGGCAATGCAGTGAATCGCATGGTCCAATCTAAAATTCCTGGTATCGAATTCATAACCATTAATACTGACTCCCAAGCCCTTCAAGGTTCTGATGCCCCTACACGACTACGTATTGGGGAACGTTTAACACAAGGGCTTGGCGTCGGTGGTGATCCTGAAAAAGGTGCCCAAGCTGCTGAAGAAAACAGGAATGAAATTGCTGCTGCGCTAGAAGGGGCTTCTATGGTTTTTGTGGCTGCGGGACTCGGTGGAGGAACAGGAACAGGAGCAGCTCCCGTTGTAGCAGAAATAGCTCGTTCTGTTGGAGCATTAACTATTGCAACTGTCACAACTCCATTCTCCTGGGAAGGATCCCGACGCTCAGGATCTGCAAAGCGTGGACTTGAGCTGATACACGATAATGTTGATGCGATGATCGTAGTTCCAAATTCTCGGCTCATAGAAATATGTCCGAAAAACTGTACCGTCGAGCAAGCATTTGAAACAGCTGATGACGTACTAAAACAAGCAATCCAAGCAATTGCAAATGTTATTAGTATTGAAGGAGGTATTAACTTAGATTTCAATGATGTTCGCAGTGTTATGCAAAACGCAGGATCAGCACTCCTTGCAATAGGTGAAGCCTCTGATGAGAATCGTGCAGTCGAAGCTGCCCGTGCTGCAACATCTAGCGCATTATTAAATCAAAGCATAGAGGGCGCAT
>CAWVTC010000035.1:0-12789 GCA_963933025.1 uncultured Dehalococcoidia bacterium
TTGTTTATGGAGCTAGGCCAGCATTAATTTTGGGACTTGGTGCAGTAGGTGTTGCAATGTTTGTAGCAACAATCTTAGCCTTACTGGCAGGCTTTTTTGGAGGTATAATTGATGCGTTACTTTCAAGACTTGTAGAAATTTTGATTGCAGTTCCTCAGATTTTGTGGTTGCTCATGCTGACTACAGCATTTGATAGAAGTATTCAGACTCTAATTTTTGCGATCGCATTTGCGTTTGCTCCTATTACTTTGCGGGTCTTAAGAGGAAATGTTATTCAAGAGGCCTCGGTGCCCTATGTCGAAGCGGCGCGTGTTATTGGTGCCAGTAGTCCTCGCATTATGATCCGACACATTCTTCCGAATCTGGCACCGTTAATGATTGTTATTGCAAGTATTACTATCCCGGCTGCTCTTTTGGCAGAAGCTGGTCTGACTTTCCTGGGTCTTGGACTTGAGCCAGGTACCCCTTCATGGGCAATGGATTTAGGTGGAGGAGCGCGTCAGTACTTTGCTAGTGGTTGGTGGTTACCGGTATTCCCAGGCGCGGCTCTTGCCATCACTGTTCTTTCCTTCAATCTTTTAGGTGACTCTTTGCGTGATGTTCTCGATCCGAGACTACGTGGTTCTGGACTTATCTAATTTAAATTTCCGAATAGCAAGTTATATTGTGGCATGTTTGGTTTCATTAGGAACGTAATGCTTGTTGAGCCATATGATACCGCTGCCATCTTAGTGAAAGCCCTTATTGCTGGTATCTAAGATCAGTAGTTATATCGTACAAATCTAGTATAAAAGCCACTGGTCAAAATTCACCAAAGTCATGTTTGATTCATTGTTATTAACTAGGAAAATATAGTTTGTGACTATTTCTTTTCAAGTGATCGCGTGGCGGCACCGCCGTGGTGATAGTCCATCTCATAAATCACTTTATTGTCATCATTAAACTCCAGGTATGTCATTCCTTTGGAGTACCATTTTTTTCCAATATTTTCTTCACCACCGTATCCTGCGGCCGTAGCCTCAGTAATAGTTGCGGACATCACCCAAGTTAGTGCTACTCCTTTTTCGTTAACCCAGAACTCTTCTGGAATGAGGGCTAAGTCAGGCATTACGGTTGTGGCGGGTGCGAAAAATGCACGGATTGCTGGCCAGCCCTTATGAGGGTCATCTCCAGCTACTACATCTTCTAACATTCCATCTGGTTCGAAGTACTGCTCTGGCGCATCAGCGTCGCCACTGCTCCAAGCCTCAAACAGTTTTGTTGCTAATTCAATTCTTTCCTGGTCTCTTGAATCCATTTTTACCCTCTTCAAATCATTTGATGTTTGGTTGATTATACGTCTCACCAATCATTTGTGAGATGCGTTGTAGCATTGACATGTGCAATCCAGTTCCAATGGCTGCCATATTGGGTGCCATATTGGCACCACTTGTAAATACTCTTAGTGCTGATGTATTAGCGCAGGATCCTTTGAAATGGTTGTATATATCCCAGTAGAACCAGTCAGCATCAGTAATTTCTGTATCTGTAATTTGGTTAATTAACTGACGCCATTCTGGGGGTTCTTTAAGAGCACGCCCCCTCATAGCTGAGAGAAAGAGCCAATCCTCATTTGGGTCGCCAATATGGCTAAATTCCCAATCAGTAAAAGCTTCTACATTACCATCTTTGTGAATGAAATTTGCTGGACCTGGATCTCCATGCACTAAGCACATCTTTAAGTTTTTTGGTGCGTTAATTTTCAACCAGGTGGCAGCTTCCTCTATGAGTGGTGAGGGACGTGGCCTGCCCCAATGATGAACGCTTAGCCAGTGATCGATTTGTTGATGCATTGCATGTAATGGCGTGCTTGGAGTTGTGCGCAATGGTAGTTCTGCTTTTCTCCAATCAAGTTGGTGCATCTGGTGTAATTCCGTGATGTAACGTTCCATAGTTTTCATATCAGGTGGACCACTACTGCCTTCAACCCAATCCATAATGAAAAATGGTTCACCAAGAACATTCGCATCCAATTCAACCCAACGAATTCTTGCTGCTGGTATACCGGCGTTTCTTACAGCTCTTTGCAAGCGCACTTCTATTAGTGTATCGCCTCCAAACATACCGCCTTGTTCAGCTCTTAGTGCAAATGATTTTTGAACTTTTTCTCCGTCTGTTGCGTACCGTATATTAATTCTATGCATGCCTCTCGAATGTCCTATAGTAATGCGTTCAAATGGATCAACTTCGACTATGTCATCTGAACCAAGATGTGCACTTAGGTACTGCGCGAGTAGCGGTCGTGCATTTTCAATGTTCAGCATCACCAGGGTCTCCTCCAAACGACATGAGCATAGGTGACGTTTCTACTAGGGCTGCTTCTAGATGACTTATTAAAAGCGGACGTAGATCTGACAGGATCATTTCGGTAGCTGCATCAGTTTCCTTTAAAGCATAATTAAGAAGGCTGCTAGACAAATCAAGGATGACAAAAGCCTCTTTTTCGGAATTTGAAGGAGGTAGTTCACCAACAGATAGCTTTAAGTGGGGATGTGCATCATACAAATTGGCTATTGTTGTTCTAAGTTCGATAACTTCTGAATTAATAGTTTCTTCACCTGATGCTAAGGCTCGTCCATATCTCAGCATACCTATCAATTGTCCAGCTGCGGTGCGGGCCCAAGTATCATGCAAATTAGGGAGTAGCATGTTTTGAATAGTGTCGATGGATCCGACTAACACTTCATCTAGTGTGGGTCGTTTTAGCTCTGACATACTTATAGGTCACTAACAACACGTTCAGCTATTTTTGCCTCATTCTCAAAATCCCATCCACCTCCCCAAATAGGATCACGTAAGGAGGTTTCAGTATCAGCGAAACCATTCTCCATAAACCATTCGAAGGTATTTGCATGACCTGATCGGAAATCGTATTCATTTTCGAAATCCATCAGAATAGTTGCTTTGTCAATGCTTAAGATTGAATGATGTGCACGACCAAAAAGGTGACTGAATGCCATAGCAAATCGATTTTCAGGAGAAGGGGCGAGCTCTGGGAGGATTGAGTCTGGGAGGTAAACGATATTGGCAGGTTTTCCAACGATTTCCGATAGCGTTTCCACATAGTAACTTACTGAGATTGCTTCATTTGTTAGATTAAATGCCTCTCCAAAAGCCTCTTCCCTACCTGTGATTTCAATTTGAAATCGAACCAGGTCATCAACGTGTCCATAAGAACAAACAACAAGGCCTTGGTGTGGGACGAGGATGGGTAATTCTCTTAGGAGTCGTAACCACATAGGCATTTCCATGTCGTATATGTTGTTATTAGGACCATAAATTGCGGCTGGTCGTATCGTTGTGACTGGAAAACCTGTTTTTAAATGGCGATCGAACAGAGTTTTCTCTACATGAGCCTTAAATCCACCATATGTTTCAGGTGGTGCTTTTGTGAAATTATTGGTTTCATGCCAAGGAAAGCGTTCCGTTGAATCATAGGCCGTTATTGAACTGCAATAGATATAGTGACCAACGTTTCCATCAAATAAATTTAATAAGAAGTCGAGATCTGCAGATCCAGCAACCATGACAAAACCTGATATGTCATAAACAACATCCCAGGAGGTTTCTTTCAGTGCTCTTTCCATTGATTCATTGTCAGTTCGATCTGCAATCAACTGCTTGACTCCTGCTGGCAGTTCTGTAGCTGTTTTTCCTCTATTGAGTACGGTAACGTCATGTCCTCTCGCTGCTAATTCTTTGACAGTACGCAGACCAACAAATGCCGAACCTCCCAATACAAGTGCTTTCATGTTTACTCCTAATCCATGACTACACATTCAAAATGTGCAAGGCCAGTATTATTCCCACTTTTAATTTTTACGAAGTTTTCTGCCCATGCATGGGCAAATTCCTCTTCACTACCATCCGACTTTTTGACTTTTGTAGGATGAGAAACATCCCAAACCTCACCTTCCTCATGGTAGTCCCCACGATAAACACCCATCCCCAAGCCGTCAGCATATCCCTGTAGGAAATACCCACCGCCTTGGCAGTAAATCCATCCCAAGTCTTCTAGCTCATAGGTTCGGCCTGTACCTGTTTCATCAATCAGTGTGAACTCGCCACCCTTTAAACGTTTTGGTGATTCAGGATAGTACTCAAGGTTGTGTTCTATTGAGGTAACCTTTCTTTGAGTACTCTCTAGTAATATTGCTCCTTCCTCTGACCTTCTCTTTCCATCCTTATCTTCGTGAAGCATGTAGATACCTCCATGATCAGGCATTCTGTATAAAACCCAATTTCTCAAACCAGACATTTTCTGTGGCTCTTTTGCTGGTGCTGCATGTTCGCGTGGGCCGCCTCGCGTAGGCATAGAACCCCATGAATGATTTCTGAAAAAGGACCAGGTGTTTCGTTCGGCTTCGTATCGTTTTCCATTGATACTGACCCATCCCTCAACACCACCAACAACTTCATACACTGCCCGACTCGCAACTAGCCTGCCTTCCACCCTTGTTTCAGTCGGTGTGTCTTCATAGGGTACAGCGGTAGTAAAACAGGTCAGATCGCAAGCTATTCCAAAGTCGTTCTCTTCAGCGACAAGACGTATAGCCTCCATAGGTTTGGGGATTTCAATGCGCAAGGGTCCTGCTCCCCAATTATCCATGTCAGGTCGTAATCTTCGTGAGACCCGTAGGTTATATTGTTTTCCTTCATGACGGACGCATAAGAATCCTTCAAGTACATCATTGTTTTGGTAAAGTCGAACAGTACCTATAAGAGATACCTCGCCAGCTGTATCAGAAATACAGATATAGTGTCCGTCTTGCCAGTGTTTATCCCCCGAGACAACCGAGGCTAAAGTATCAGTTACCTGATGGACTAGATATTCATCATGGTTTGTTAAAAGGCGATCGCTTGTCATAAATATTTCCTAGCTGTGTGCTACATCGACCAAAGGTTCAAAGAAATCGACATGACGTGGCCAGAATTCCGGACCGGGATTTGGCTCCCAGTAGTTGGTTTCAAGGATAATCTGGTCGATCCCGGCATCACGGAACTCGATAACATTTTCCTTCATATCGTTGGCTGTTCCAGTCCAAGAGGTTCCTGCAAAAAAGCCACCATCCCAAGTGGGTGCTCCTTCCATTGTGGGATTTGTAAATATCCGTGCATGTGTTTCAAATGTGTGGTCGCGACCTGCTTCTTCGGCGAATTGGTTTATTTGTGCCAAACCCGCAACAATTGCTTCAGCAGGCATTCCTGCAGGATTCCATGAGTCAGCATGGCGGGCTAGTCTTTTTAACATCGCAGGAGATCCGCCACCAAGGGCAATAGGTACCTGTGGCTCACCTGCTGCATTTTTTTGCAATGGCTTTGGTGAGGTATCACACTCAGGAATTTGAAAAAATTCTCCATCATACTGAACAGGATCGGGTAGCATGCATGCCTTCAATGCTTTGAGAAAGTCTGTCATGCGTCCAGCGCGTCTTTCAAATGGTGTATCCATATGTGCGTATTCATCTTTGCTCCAGCCTAATCCAAGGCCTGCAAGCGCACGTCCACCTGATAAGATATCCAGCGTTGCAAGCCGTTTTGCTAATTCAACTGGCCTATAATACGCAGTTACGAGGATCGAGGTTGCTAGTTGTACGTTCTCAGTGACAGCTGCAGCAAAACTCAAGAGTTCTAGAGGCGAGAACATAGTCCTATATGCGTAGGGCATTGGAATTTCGAGTGGACCTCCTGCAAATCCTGTTTGTGGGTTTGCAGGTACCATTATGTGATCTTGTACCCATAATGAATCGAAACCAGCGGCTTCCGCGTTACGTGCGAAATCCAGTACAGACTCTCTGTTTGGAAATCCTTCCTTGGTGGCTCCTAATTGAGGTAGACATAGTCCAATTTTCATTTTGATCATCCCTTTTGTTTGTTCTTATTTTATAGACTATAAAGCTCTTGGGCCTCTTCCGCGCTAGAATATCTAAGATTTAAAGTATTTTTTTAAAAAGAGGGATAGTTATGGGAATTCTTGAAGGAAAAAAAGCAGTTATATTGGGAGCTTCTAGTGGTATTGGTTGGGCAATTGCTGAACGCTTTCGTGAACAAGGAGCGGAATTGATTATTGCTGCTCGTCGTGAAGAAAACCTAAAAAAGCTTTCAGAAAAAATTGGTGCTACAGCTATTCGTTGTGATGGCCGCGATCATGATGATCTTAAAGCGCTTGCTGATGCTGCGATTGAAAAATGGGGTCGTGTAGACATAGCAGTTAATTCTGCGGGAATCGTGCGTTCACAACTTATTCGTGAGATAGAGCCAGAGACACTTAAAGAAGTTGCTGATCTTCAGTACTTTGGGTTCATATATTTTATGAAGCATTTTGGTAATGCTATGGCAGCAACTGGTGGTTCTATAGTGAATATTACTTCTGCAACAGCAATTATGGTTCCTACCGGACTGACTCCGTATTCGGCACCAAAAGCAGCTATTAATTTTGCAACAAAAATAGCAGCTCGTGAATTTGGTCCCGATAATATCCGAGTCAATGCTGTTGCTCCATCGTTTGTTCCCACAGCGATGAATAGTTATGGAGGTGGTACTCCTATAGATGAAGCCCGTGTTGAGCTTTCAGATGATAATCCAACTGCTATTGCTTTTATTAAAAATACTCCACTAGAGCGGATCACGACTGTAGATGATTGCGCAGACGTAACTTTGGCTGTTGCCAGCGATCTTTTTAGCAATATCACAGGTCAAATTATTCCCGTTGATGGAGGAAATCACTTACTACGGCTTCCTGGTCCAGAATCTTATCCTGAAAATACGAGGGTTTCAGGAATTGAAAATTAGGTTGATTTAGAGAGTTAACCAGCCGCCATCAACGTTGTAATATGCGCCAGTTACATAGCTCGCAAGAGGTGACGCTACGAACGCTACTACGTTGGCAATTTCTTCCGTTTTCCCCCATCTTCCTAAGGGAATACGAGATATACGTGAAGTGACCTGATCTCCGAGTGGCTCGCCGGTTCTTGGGACGGCGGCGGCGGTGTCGATAGGCGGAGGATCACCCGGTGCAGCAACCCATGTCGCACCAGGTGCAACTGCATTTGCTGTAATGTCATATTTCCCTAATTCAAGTGCTAATGTTCGTGTCATTTGTAGAACAGCGGCTTTAGATGAGTCATAGCTGACACCTACTCCAGGAGAGATTGATTGTGTCGATGCGATATTGATAATACGGCCGCCATTACCTGCCTCAATCATTACTCTGGCTGCAGCCTGTGAGCAATAAAATACTCCATCTACATTAACTTTCATCAAGGCGTGAAAACGTTCGCGCTCAAGATCTACTATTGGGCCACCATATCCGTTATAAATCCCGGCGTTATTCACAATAATGTCTAAGCTCCCATGGTCTTTCACAATTTGTGAAATTGCTGCGTCAACAGCTTCACCATCAGTAACGTCCAAAGGTAATGCTTTTGCACCTAATTGGGATGCAGTTTCTTTAGTTGTTGTTGGATTTACATCTGAAACGATAACATTTGCTCCTGCAATTCCAAGAACTTTTGCAATCGCAGCTCCGATGCCCCCACCGCTACCAGTAACGAGTGCAGTTTTACCATTCAGATCAATTGTTAATGACATAAATTCCTACCTTTTTGTGACGACTTTAAACAGTTTCTCGTGATTCACTCCACAAGACGGTGAGTGAGCGTTTTGTGATGAGCCATTCATCGCCATTACGTACAAGTTCATCATCGTATGTTCCGCCAACGATGTACACCTCATGTTTTTCGTCACGTGGAAAGACGTGAGTTGCGCACATGTAGGTACTGGCAGTTGCGGTATTTTCCCCAATTACTATTTCATAGTTACCTAGCAGGTGCTGGGTTGAAGTGTATTGCGATAGTACCCCGCTACAAAACTCTGTTACAGCTGCAGGATTTTCGAGAGCTGGTGCACCACCGTATACGACTTCACAGCTGGACGTAAAGCATGTTTCAAGTCGATCGTAGTCCTTCATATCTATTGACCTTGCGTACCTATCGACTACATCAATAATTAATGTACGGTCTCTGATTTCTTTATCTGTAATCATCGTTGTTCTCCTGAAAATGATTCTGCACCTAGGGTCTCTGGCCATATTTCAAACAGGTCGTCTATTTCGATATAAGGCTGTTCAAACTGCAATACGCGTTCTCTCACAGGCTCTCTAAACAGAGTAATTGTATGCCCCCGAGCACCGTATACCCTTCCGTTAGAGACGGCCCCTGCATCCGATGCTAACCATACAGCAATTGGAACGATATTTTTTGGGTCTCTGGCCGTGCCTGCAGCTGATTCACTGGGAGGTGGATTACCTCGGTCGACAGTTCTACCTCGGTCGGTCATTCTTGTTGAAGCTCCCGGTGCAATGGCATTGCAGGTAACACCATATTTGGCAAGGGCCCTTGCGTTGGACCTCATTAGTCCAAGTTTGCCAGCATGTGCAGCAGAATAGTTCGGTTGGCCAGGACTACCTCGTAAACCGGCATCGGATGTGAAATAAATTAGCCTGCCATCATTTTGGGCTTGTCTCCAATAAATTGAAGCATATTTAGTTATCGTAAAGCACCCCTTGAGGTGGATGCGTACAACTTCGTCCCACTCTTCTTCTGTCATATTGAAGATCATTCGTTCTCGGAGAATTCCATGTGCGCAAACGACGATATCTAAGTGGCCCCACTCGTTCAAGGCTTTCTTTACAAGTGATTCAGCGTAATCCATTTCTGCTATGTCACCTACAGAGGAAAAAGCAGTACCGCCATTTTTAGTTATCTCACTAACAACTTGATCTACCCTTTTTGAATCGAGACCGGCACGTCCTTCTACGTCGGAGCCGGTGTCAGCTACAAGTACTTTTGCGCCCTGTTCTGCATAAACTTTACATATTTGGCTACCAATTCCACCGGCTCCGCCAGTTACAATTGCTGTTTTTCCTTCTAAGTATCCCATGAGACTCCTATGGCAAAACAAATTCAGGGGGCTCTAGGCCCTCAGCTGCCAGAGTGGCAGGCATTATTTGGAATAATCGATCTAGATCCCAATATGGTTCGGCAGAGTATAAAGTTTGATCCCGTTCAGGTTCTCGCCAAACTGAGATTTGATTTCCCGTTGCGCCGACTACACGGCCTGTAATATCTGCACCTAGATCTGAAGCTAATAAAACAATTGCTGGAACAACATTTTTCGGATCTTTTTCGGTTCCTTCAGCTGTTGTACTTGGCGCAGGTTCATCCTTGGATTCCCATGCCCCAATACCTCGGTCTGTCATACGAGTCGATGCAACAGGTGAAATACAATTTGCTGTTACACCGTAGCGGTCTAAAGCATTTGCGCAAGACAGCATTAAACCGACTTTTCCTTGCTGAGCAGCTGAATAATTTGGTTGCCCTGCAGCGCCTCGGATTCCGGCAACAGAGGTGAAATAGATGATCCTTCCCCCATTGCGTTCTTGACGCCAGTGTATTGAAGCAAATTTTGTTGGAGCAAAGCAGCCTTTTAAGTGAGATTTAACTGAACCATCCCACTCCTCCTCTGTCATGTTGAAGATCATTCGCTCTCTTAGGATCCCATGTGCACAGACAAGGATATCGAGTTTCCCCCAGTTCTCTAGAGCTGTACGTACTAATCCTTCTGCATGATCCATTTCAGATACATCGCCAATACATCCTATTGCTTCCCCTCCGGATTCATTGATTGCGTCAACAATAGCCTGAACTTTTGAAGGATCTTTTCCCATGCGTCCTTCAACATCAGCACCGGTATCAGCGACAATTACCTTCGCTCCTTGTTCAGCAAATATTCGGGATATTTGCGAACCCATACCGCCGGCCCCACCGGTTACGATCGCCGTTTTTCCTGAGAGGTGTTGTTTCATTCGATGAAGACTAGGCGAATTTTTGTATTTGCGTCAATACATTCCTCGTTAAAATATATTGTCCAGCACAATATTCTAGATAATCAGGCCTAATTGATTGGTATTTTCGTGATTTTTCTTGAGATGTGCTTTAATCTTTGTGCATGATTAAGCAAGCACTTTTAGAAAAAAGTAAGATTCTGAAGCAAGTACCTCCTGCAAAGCGTATACAGGAAATGCGTGAGCTCCTGCTTGAAGCAGGAGATGAAGCACAAAAAATTCGACATTTACCTGATTGGGCAGCTAAAGAAATGATCAATGCAGGCCTTTATCGATTTGCGCTGCCTACTGAATTGGCCGGTGAAGATCTTTTTGCACGTGATCAAATCGAGGCAGTTGAGGCCGCTTCAGCAATTGATGGTTCAGTTGGTTGGTGCGTTCAAATTAATTCTGAAATTAATGCTTTGATGATAAGGCAGATGAGTCAGGAATTAGCAGAGAAGATCTGTGGGGACTGGGATGTGCTTGTTTGTTCTGGGCAAGGCACACCGAATGGTCCGAATCCTGGCAGGGAAGCTTCCCAAAAAGATGGTAGTTGGGATATGACTTATCAAGGTTCCTTTGCAAGTGGATGTCATAACGCAACGTGGACAATGATTTTTGATGCTAATCAGTGGGAAAAATCGCCTACAGGATTCGCAGAAGCTTCTTGGATGGTTCCAAAAGATGATTTCGAGATTATTGATACCTGGGATATGGCTGGGTTAAGAGGATCTGGTAGTCATGATGTGCGTATCCAGGCAAAGATACCTTTGGAGCATACATTACCAAAAGATGCGTTGGCACCTTCAGGACTATGGAAAAATCCAACCTACCGTAATCCTTGTCATGCTTACTACAACAAAGCAGCGGTTGCGCTAGGTATTGCTCGAGGAACAATGGATGAGTTTGTTAAATTAGCAACTCATAAAACCCCATGGATGTCTGGCTCACTACTAAAAGATCAACCGGAGGCCTACATTCGTCTTGCGGAGAGCGAAGCAAATTGGATGGCAGCACGCGCTTTTCTTATGGAAAGCCAAGAGGCTATTGAAGAAGATCTAGGTCCTTTGGCTGAAGGTAAAAGCATCCCAGATTGGGAGCTAGCACGTCGGGGTTTTCTTTCTTCAACACATGCTGCTCAATCTTGCCGCGTGATTGCTGATACTATTCACAACACTTCTGGTACGACTGCTAGTCGTATGAACCATCCTCTTGAACGTAAGTTGCGTGATGCACACCAAGCAGCAGCACATGGTGCAATAAGTTGGCGTCATTATGGTAATTTTGGAAAAACTTTTCTAGGTGAAGATCCGCCCGCAGCTTATACAAAAATCACTCGAGCATAAGGTTGTGATTCGTTACGCCTTTAGTCTGTAATATCAATGCATGTACTTTTAAATCATTTGGAGAAACGAATCACTAGGTACATACTGGTAGTGCCTTTTTGTGTCATTGTGCTTGACATATTTACAAAATTTCTGATTGTGAAATTTTTAATGCATGGTGATGTATGGCCTTCCGAGAGCTGGCCTGTTCAAATAATATATGTAACAAATACTGGTGCGGCGTTCGGTCTTTTTCAAGAATCTGGCTTGTTTCTTATTTTAGCTAGCATCGTAGGAATAGCTTTAGTAAGTTTTTATTTTTTACGACCAGTCCTGAAAAATTCTTTAAGATTTGCACTGGGTCTTATCCTAGGAGGTGCATGTGGTAATCTCATTGATCGTGTTATTAAGGGTGAAGTTCCTGATTTTATTAAATTTCCTGAGTGGCCAACATTTAATGTTGCGGATTCTGCGATTACGATTGGAGTAGTACTACTTTTATGGGTGATTTATCACGAGTCCAAAAGTCAGGTGAATCCGACAAAAGCACCATAGTTTCCATTATTGTGGAAAGTGATGGATGGAGATTGGATACCATTCTTGCACGAGCCTTGCCAGATCTTAGTCGGACTCAAGTTCAACGTCTTATCGAAAAGGGCGACATCTATGTCGATAATCAGTCTGCTCGGAAATCTCTTCGTTTAAAAAGTGGTCAGGTTATAACTATGCGTCCTGCTAGTCAGGAAGTTACCTCTAGCCCGGTTCCATTATTTCAAGAACCAGTAGTAATGTATGAGGATGAATTTTTAGTCGTAGTGAATAAGCCGGCTGGACTTTTAGTGCATTCAGCACCAGTTAACCCAGGTGCTCCGACTGTTGTAAGTTGGTTTTTACGTTTTGATCCTGAAGTTTTTGAATCGTTTCCGGCGAATGATCCTAAGCCGGGTATTGTTCATAGGCTTGATAAAGAAACTAGTGGGGTGTTGTTGTTGGCACGAACGGCAGAGATCCGAGATCAATTAGCCAAAGCATTCCGTCCTGAATCTGTACCTCCAAATGCTGTTACAAAGGAATATGTTGCCTTGTGCGATGGTATTCCTGAACCTGCTCGTGCTCTTATAGAAGCACCGCTGGGGCGACTACAGACAGGAAATCGTCGAATTGCAGTTGTTTCTGATGGTCGGCATGCTGAGACTGAGTATGAGACAGTTAAGACAGTTAATGAACATTCTTTACTGCACATAAAGCCTTATACAGGGAGAACTCATCAAATTCGTGTTCACTTGGCTGCAATAGGTGTGCCAGTTACAGGTGATCCTCTTTATGGGAACGGTCCAGGTCCACGCCATTTGTTACATTCATGGAGGCTTACCTTTCCTCATCCTGACGGCGGACAACTTGAGGTAACTGCTCCGATACCTGATGATTTTCTTGATGCTGCACAGGAAATGGGGTTAGGATCTTCTGCTTCATTTTATACTAAGCCTGATTCTTCTCGGGAAGATGATAAGGCGTCACCGGATCTCAATAATGCGTTAG
>CAWVTC010000036.1:0-12746 GCA_963933025.1 uncultured Dehalococcoidia bacterium
AAAGTAAATTCCTTAAAAAATACTTCTAGCAGCAACCCACACCATCAGTGTATGATCCACCTCATAAGGGTAGCGGAATTTATGGTAGCAACAACAATAGCAATAGCTCGGCAAATTGGTAGTGATGCGGAAAACATAGCTGGCAAACTATCAAGTGAGTTAGGTTACAATTACTACGATTATAAAATTGTTGAGGCTGCTGCAAAAAATGCAGGTGCATCGATTGAAGCAATTCGAGAATCAGAACGAATTCCATCTTTTTTAACTCGAATAGTTGAATCATTAGGCAGATCCACAAGTATGCCGTCTATGGAATGGACTGACCCTGTAGTACTAGCCCATAGCCCAATGCAAACCTCATCGGAGTACCGTGTATTAATACAAGATGTTATTCGCAATCTTGCAAATCAAGGTTCGTGTGTTCTCATGGGACACGGTGCACCCTTTATTTTGAAACCACATCCTAAAACATTGCGTGTTTTTATTACTTGTTCGCAAGAAAAACGTTACGGAAATATTATGAAAATAGGAAACCTAGCACAAAAAGATGCAGAGAAAATTGTTTCTGATACAGACAGAGAACGCTCTCAATATTTCAGAGAATTTTTTGGCTGCGACTGGCTATCACCTGTAAATTATGATTTATGTCTTAATACCGATAACCTTTCAGCGACGCAGGCAGGCTTATTAATAAAGGAAGCTTTACAATTCCATTAAAGATCAATGGCTAACTTAGTTCTATTACATAAAACCATCCTTAATCGGGTAGAGGACTTAGCTTCATTTATTATTAAACTTAAAAAACCCAGACCAGCAATAGTAACGCTTACAAGTGGTGGTATCGTTTTTGCAGCAGACCTAATAAGAACACTAGCAAATAGAAATGTTTCGGCTTTTCCATTTGAAGCACTAGCACCTGATCTCAATTTTGCTAAACAAGTGCATAAAAAAATTGGGAACCACAAACGTATTTTGGTTATAGACGATATTTTTGATACTGGTGAACAATTAAAAACAGCAAAACAAGCCCTAGATGATGACTATGAGGTTCTACTAGCAACATTATTAGTGAAAAAGGGGAGCCTCCCAGCTCAAAATTTACAGTGGCATGGTTTTACTATTCCAGATGTCTGGGTATATGGATATGGAATGGATGACTCAAATGGCTTAAATCGTGGATTACTCGATATTGTAACCGATGAAAACCTTCCCAAAGGGTATGTGGCGCCTTAGAATTAACCGCTTTGAAAGGAAACAATTAAGGCTACTAACAAAAGGCTATTCAGAACTCCAGCTGCTAAAATTAACCAAATACTCGCAGCACGCGACCTAAAATGGAAAAATAAAGCCAATACAATATTACAAAAAAATATGCCGAAAGCTACATATACGATCTTCAACAATTCCTCACGCGGAACGATTTCGACGATACTTTGAGCTTCAGGAAAAAAAACACGTACAGCTGAAGGCAACTGATCGAAAAAAGCATACGTATAGACCAATATCCCTAAAAATGGAACTGCTGCAAGACCTAAAAGCCATTGGAAATCTGTGTCTTGCCAGATCGGGAAATTGGTTTCAAAAGTAGAATCAGATTTTTCTTGAAAATCAGTCCCTAACGTGCTTGCTCTATAACGAGAAAGGTAATCTTGATAAAAAGTATCGATGTCTCCGACAGTCAATGAATAAGAGCGTGTATTCGTGACAATAAAAACATCTTCTGTGACCGAATTGTGTGTCGAAAAGAAATCAGTTGGACCAAGATGCTCTGAAACACCATTTCCCACATGACAACCCCACCAATTTAAACCACCAATACTTACCTTGCCTACTTCAAAACCAGATACAATTTCACGTATCTCAGATATTGGAATCATAATTGTCTTGGCACCCCACCGAATGTTTAGGTTGTCATTGCTAAACGAATATCTAAGACGCCAGATACTAAATCCCCACCAAAGAAAGACTAGCCCTAGCAGAGAGAATACAACGACCATCACAGAGGAGATCAACTCCTCAGGCTCAGTCAAGTTTGCAATTCCATTACCAACAAAAACTAATATGAGAAAACCAGACCACGCAGATATAGCAAAACTTAAAACAACGCCGAGCGCGCGAGGTGGGCGATAAACACTAACTTTTATCTGACTTCACCTGAATAGGCAAACACCAATCCACATACTTTTCATTCTTTCCGCAAATCACATCAGAATATGCTCCAACCAATTGCTTCGTTATCGTTCCTGGTATGCCACCATTAATAGCACGACGGTCGACTTCTACAACAGGAGTAACATGCGCAGCCGTCCCTGTCATGAAAACTTCATCTGCAATATATAGTTCCGACCGATCTATTGTTCGCTCAATAGTTCTTATCCCAAATTCGTTTTCTGCCAAAGTTTTAACTGTCTCTGCCGTGATTCCTTCTAAAACATTATCTGAAGGTGGAGGAGTTATCAGAATTCCATCTCGAATTATGAAAATATTTTCTCCACTACCCTCTGAAACATGACCATCTGAATTTAAAACAATCGCCTCATCAAATCCGTTAAGCTGTGCTTCTGTTTTTGCAAGAGCGCTATTAACGTATATACCTGTTACTTTCGCACGCGGAGGAATACCCGTATCGTCAACTCGTCGCCATGTACTTGTTTGGCAACGTGCCCCTTGTTCAATATCAAGGTACGGTCCAAAAGGTGCGACAAATATTACAACATCTGTTTCGAGCCCATGCATACGCACGCCTAAAACCTCAGAAGATGCATACACCAATGGGCGAATATAAATATCTTCTCGATACTCACTTTTTTTAGCTATTTCAGTTGTTATTTCAATCAGGTTATCCACATCTTCTTCAAAAGGAAGACCTAAAATCCGACACGACTGCTCTAGCCTCGTATAATGTTCTCTGACTCGAAAAAGAAAAGTTGTGCTCTCAGCCTCATTCCAATTTCCTCGAATACCTTCAAATACAGCAGTGCCATAATTGAAGGCGTGTGTCATGACTCCAATTTTGGCATTTGCAAGTGGAATTATTTCCCCACGAAAATAAGCATATGGGTTTGGCATAGAATGTACTCCCTAGGATTTCCTCAGTATACCAGTGCACAAAAAATAGAAAAAACTTAAATCTTACTTTTCGATATACCAGTCACAATTATGGATTAGGTTTATCAAAATAATTTGCATCCTGACAAGACAAGATTTTAAGTTCTAAATCAGAAAACTGTTCACGCTTAGCTATATCTGGAAATATTGGCTTCACGTCTGAAGAGGCGATAAGGCCCTGAGTAATCTTTTCTAAAAATCTTATGTACTCTTCATGCCAATTATTTAATTCAGAAGGTGGGGTAAGAGTAACTAGTAAATCAGAAAAGTTTTCAATGCTCGCGACAATACTTTCTGCATCAGCGTGCATGTTAATTTGAGATGAAAAATCTAAAAGCCCCAAGCATAACGACCTAATATATTGTTCTTCCTCAATAATTCCTGTGGAATCATCATCCGCTAAATCCACACACGCAGAAAAAAGGCCACTACCTAGAACAAAAAAAATCAAAAGAATCCGAAACAGGCTCATTTATTCATCACTTTGAAGGCGGATGATGATTTTCCGGGGGCGCGCAGTAGGAGTGCGTCTCCAATTTTCAATTAGATAACTGCCCTGATTATAGGCAAGAGAACATTTCTGTGAATTATTTTGTAGAACAGTTACTTCCTCAATCCATTTCTCTACTAATCCGTTATCAGAATAATTAAGTAGATCCTTGAAATTATGAAGCAGGCGAAATGAAAAAACACCTATTTCTAGCAACCAACCAATAGTAAGTTCTGCAAAAGCCAAATTGAAATCACGATCCGCAAAAGTTGCTGCTATGCGATCAGGACCAGACTCACCACCAGCGACAAGCATTGTTGTACCAAAATGAGGCATCGTAAAATCACTAACTATTCGATAAATTAATCTTAAATCAGGTTCAGCTGCTATGAATTCACCTGGACGAAAATGCCCAATACCCAATGATAGAGCATGTGATTGATCATCATTATAGATAGCTTCAGTCTCAAGCCATTGATTCCACTCAATCAAATCACTTTGAAGCAAGCCATGTTGAGTAGCAACATGATCTATAGACGCTCGAATAAGAGGAAAGGTAGCAGAATAATTACCATTTTCTAAGGCATGTAAAGCAGCAAGACGTGCGAGCCATGATCGTGACCAATTCAAAAGCAGAGACGCAACCGTATGGTTTCGGTATTTCGCACCGGAAAATATTGAAGCAATTGATGATTCTAAATTCAACCCAATCAGTAAAGAATTAATTTCCTCCCCTATCAAAAAACCTGATTGTCGGAATGCATCTACAGAAGAAGCACCCTGATCTGGTTTAGGACTCCTAGCTGCATTCCCAAAAATACGAGGCGGTGAAATACGATAACCACTCATTTTAAATTTTCCAGTCAAATAATTTAATTGTTTGGAAGCGCGTCCCAGCCAGCATATTGACCATCGCTACCCAAAAAATTTTCAATTTCTAAGAGTCTATTGTACTTTGCTGTTCTTTCACTACGAGCAGGAGCACCTGTTTTTATCTGACCAGCACCTGTTGCGACAGCAAGATCTGCTATAAAAGTATCCTCAGTTTCACCAGAACGATGACTAATTACAACGGTCCATCCTGCATTTTGGGCAACCTCAATTGCTTCCAATGTTTCTGTAAGCGTACCAATCTGGTTAAATTTTATAAGCACACTATTCGCTGCACGGTCTTTTATCGCGCGTTCTATACGGGTCGGATTTGTTACTAAAAGATCATCCCCCACAAGTTGACACCGTTGCCCTAAATGTTCAGTTAGATTCGACCAACCTACCCAATCATCTTCCCCCAAACCATCTTCGATTGAAACTATAGGATATCTCGTTACCCAATCATTCCAATGTTTAACCATGTCAACTGAGGATAAAACACGGTTTTCTTTTTCTAAGTGGTAAAAGCCATCTCGAAAAAGCTCTGTCATTGCGGGATCTAATGCCAACACGATATCTTTTCCAGCAACATATCCTGCTTTTTTTACTGCCTCTAAAATAAGTTCAATCGCAGCTTCATTGCTATCTAGGGATGGAGCAAAGCCACCTTCATCACCAATGGCAGTATTTTCTTTTCGCTCACTCAAAATATCTTTTAAAACATGATAGATCTCCGTGACAGAACGCATACCTTCTGAAAATGTTGGCATTCCAATAGGCATAATCATAAATTCTTGAAAATCTGTTGAATCCTCAGCATGTCTCCCACCATTTAAAATATTGCACATAGGTACTGGCAATAAGTGAGCATTTTCACCACCTATGTATTGAAATAATGGAATCTTTAAAGAATTGGCAGCTGCACGCGAAACAGCAAGGGATACCCCAAGAATAGCATTAGCACCAAGATTGCTTTTGTTCTCAGATCCATCTAAATCAATCATTGTGTAATCCACAGATGACTGGTCTTCTGCATCTAGACCACAAACAGCTTTTGCGATCTCCTCATTAACATTAGTTATCGCTTGGCGAACACCTTTTCCTCCAAATCTACCAAGATCACCATCACGTAATTCCACAGCCTCATGTTGGCCTGTCGATGCACCAGAAGGAACGGCAGCTTCACCAATTGCTCCATCTGACAAATGAACTGCAACATGTACTGTAGGGTTTCCTCGTGAATCCAAAATCTCACGAGCCTTCACTTGTTCTATCAACATATCACTCCTACTTCCGCCTTCTTTATTCTTTACGGGATACCTTGTAGATCGTTATCACTGACTTTCCGGAGCATCCCCTAAAGCAATTAGGGCATCTGGTCCGTCTAGATAATCGATATATAAGATCCCGTTAATGTGATCGATTTCATGTTCCAAACATTCTGCAAGCAAATCATCTTCAGCTCTTATTCGAACTTCTTTTTCTGTTACCGGATCAGTTCCCTTTACAAGAACTTTAATAGATCGCGTGATTTCCCCTCGATATCCAGGAACTGAAAGACAACCTTCATCTACACGACGCTCACCTGAACGCTTCACAATTTCCGGATTAAGTAACGCGAAAGGTTCATGATCAGGAACATGAACAACTATAATTTTTAAAGGTATGCCTACTTGTGGTGCAGCGAGCCCAACACCTGGAGCATCGTACATAGTTATCCACATATCTTCGATGATTTTTTCAATCGATTTATCAGTGCGCCGAACACGCCGTGCTTTCTCTCGCAAGACAGGGTCACCGGCACGACGAATTGGTAAGATATTGGCCATATCGATATTCTAGCTGGACAAATCACAACATGTCTAAAAATGTACGCCACTAGATATACGGTGATTACACTACACTATGAACATTCTTAAACAAGAATATAAAACGATCGTTATTGGAAGTGGCCTAGCCGGCTTAATCACTGCACTAGAATGCAAGAAAGCTGGTTCAATTTTACTTGTCACAAAAGAAGATCTTGGTGAAGGAAGTACACGTTACGCACAGGGTGGAATAGCAGTAGCAAAAAGCATCGGGGATTCTATTGAAAAACATTTGAACGATACCGTTGCAGCAGGAGTTGGCCTTGTAGATGAAGATGTCGCGCGCATTCTGGTAACTGAAGCAGATTCAAGTATCCAACTATTAGAAAAATATGGAGTTTCATTCGATAGCCAGAATCGAGGTCAAGAGGCTGCACACAGCCAAGCCCGTATTCTGCATGCAGGGGGCGATCAAACAGGCCTAGCTATAAGTAGCGCACTTATAGAATCTTGTAAAAACCATGGGATCGATATTCTTGAAAATACTTTGGTGACCGATCTAATCCAAAAGGGTTATGGCGAACATGTCTACGGCATAAAAACGATGGACAATCAAAATAATGTAAGGCGCTATCAAGCAGATACATTAGTTCTAGCAACAGGTGGGATAGGATCGCTTTATTCACGTACAACTAATCCGAACACAATCACTGGTGATGGGATTAGTCTGGCCTTCGAAGCAGGGGCTGAATTAGCTGATCTTGAATTCGTTCAATTTCATCCAACTGCTTTTCAAAAAACTGGATCGCCACCATTTTTATTATCAGAAACATTGCGAGGTGAGGGTGCAACACTTAGAAACACCGAAGGGGAAGCCTTTATGAAAAGGGCTCATCCACAAGGAGACCTAGCTCCACGTGACATTGTAGCTAGAGAAATAACAAAGGAGATGCAAAAAAAGAATTCAACGCAAGTATGGCTGGATTGTACTGATATCGAAAAAAAGAAAGACTTAGATTTATCAAAACGCTTCCCCAACATATTCAACTTTTGCAAATCCCAAAATATTGATTTGCGTACTCAACCTATCCCCGTCACACCTGCGGCGCACTACCATATGGGTGGAATTCGTACTGATATATGGGGACAAACTACAGTCCCAAATCTCTATGCAGTTGGTGAAGTCGCTATGGTTGGCGTACATGGTGCCAATAGACTTGCAAGCAATTCATTACTTGAAGCTGCTGTTTTTGGTATACGAGTGGCAAAGCACATCACTACTAATAAAAATGCTCCTCCAGAAATTACACCAGAAGCATTGGAAATCAACACATCCCCAAAAGCACCCTTGCTAATGAAACCGATACAAGATTTATTATGGACAGGGGCAGGAATTGAACGTGATGGAATTAGCATAGAAAAGGCTTTAACTATTAGAAATTCCTGGGATACAATCCCAAGCCTTGAAACAAAAAAAGATATATCTTTATATCGTGCATCACTAACTGCACACTTAATTTTGGAAGCAGCTCTTTCGCGAGAAGAAAGTCGTGGTGCTCACCAACGGAGTGATTTCCCAAACATTGACGATAGGAAATGGAGACGACATCAGGTTATACGTTATGTCAAATAGAACCCCTCGCCTGTCAGCCTCATTAATAGAATCTATTGTGTCTCAAGCACTGATTGAAGATCATGTAGAAAATGACGTGACTACCAATGTAATTGAAAGTGAACAACTACAAGGCATGGCACAACTAGTCACGCAAGAAGAAGGAATCGTAAGTGGCCTTTCAATCGCAGAAGCAACCTTCAAACTCTTAGATGAAACAGCTACTTGGCAAGCGTTTGTTGAAGATGGTGAACAAGTTCAACAAAACACACTGCTCGCAACTGTTACTGGAAAAGCTTCATCTATACTAAGAGGAGAGAGGATTGCCTTAAATTTCTTGCAACACTTATCAGGAATTGCTAGTTTAACAAACCAATTTGTCCAACTAGCAAAAGATGAATTTACTATTTTGGACACTCGAAAAACCACTCCAGGATTACGCGATTTTCAAAAATATGCTGTTGTCTGTGGCGGTGGGGTAAATCATCGACGTGATCTAAGTTCGATGGCTATGTTAAAAGACAATCACAGATCCGCACTAAATGTACTGGGTATTTCACTAGCACAGGCTGTTCAAACTATTAGATCTGCAAACCCTGAGATTCTAGTCGAAATTGAGGTGGATGATTTCTCGCAGCTGGGAGAAACAATAGCAGCCAATCCGGACTGGATACTTTTAGATAATATGGCAGCGACTAAAACTAAGCATTGCGTAGAACTAATAAATGGTCGTGCAAAAATTGAAGTTAGCGGAGGAATCAACCTTCAAAACTTATCCACCTTCTTAGATACCGGAATTAATGCAGTTAGTATTGGAGCTTTAACACATAGTTTCCGTTCCCTAGATATCTCATTAGAACTTACATTTACTGCTTAAAATATCTAGATCGAAACAGTATAGACAACAAGAAAACATTACAATAAAACTTTCACAGTACAATAATTTTTTTAAGTGAAAAGCCGAGTGACATCGAAATATGTTATTGCTACAACACCTGCAATTAAGAGAGAAAAACCCATCAAGTGAACAAGCGCTTCGCGTTCAGGAGAAATACGGCGTCCACCCCGTACTATTTCAAGAACAACGAACATCACCCTACCACCATCCAACATTGGGATTGGTAAGATATTAAATATCCCTAAATTCAGACTTAATAGTGCAGTGAGTTCAATTAAAGAACGCCAACCGGCCTTGGATATAACATCGCCAGTTGCTTCTGCAATTCCAACAGGACCTGTGAAGAGAGGCTCCCCCGCGCTAAGTGCTGCCTCACTTCCTGCAAGCCGTAACTGGATTTCATTTTTCGTTAATACAATTGTATCAATCATTGCTTGCCAACCTCGCGGGACAGCATCCCAAGGGTAATACCATACGGCTTCCGTATATGGATACCGTGACCCCACCATTAATCCCGTAGGTCCTTGGCCTGAAGGTGGATCCCATCTTGCCAAAACTGAAATTTGTAAAGAACTTCCATCACGGAGAATTTGCCACTCTTGTACGTTTCCTAAGTATCTGCGAATCACAAAACTTAACTCTTGGGAATTTAAAATCTCACGACCATTGACTGAATAAATTATATCTCCAGGTTGAAGACCTTGGAGAGGTTCACTTCCATCCTGCATAACTCCTTCTACCTGAGCAATAGCGGCTGGTGTGTCAGGTAAAACTTCAGCTATTGAAACAACACCAACGGACCGGTCACGAGGGATCATAAAACCAACACTAAATAAAATTACTGCCAACACGAGATTCATCACGACCCCCGCGCACAAAACTGTTAAACGCTTCCATTTTGCCGCAGCTGCTAATGAACGCGGATCAGTTGGATCCTCCTCGCCAAGCAACCGAACAAACCCGCCAAGGGGCAACCAGTTTAGTGTGTATTCTGTTTCACCACGCTTAAAGCTAAGTCCTTTAATACGTGGAGGGAGCCCGATTCCAAATTCAAGAACCTTTATGCCAAATATTTTTGCAGCAAGAAAATGACCCATCTCATGAATAATTACTAATGCAAACAAAATCCCAAGAAACGGTAAAGCAGCTCGAGCAATAGCAACCCCGTCAACAGAAAGCATTGAATTCATTGTGATCCCACCGTAGCAGTTGCTGCGACTATCCGCGCCCAAGCATCAACCTCTAAGACCTCGTCAAGTGAAGGTTCCTTTGTTACAGCGGCCTTACCATGCTCTAGCAGAACACTTTCAATTATGCCCGCGATATCTATGAATCGAATTTCTCCTGAAAGAAAACGGTTTACAGCAATTTCATCAGCTGCTGCCATTACAGCAGGATATGTACCGCCTTCCTCTCCTGCACTCATAGCAAGGCTAAGGCAAGGAAATCTTTTAATATCAGGACGTCCAAAATTAAGCGCACCTATGTCAGCAAGATCCAATGAAGGAACTGGCGGCAGTGGCATCCTGTCAGGATATGCAAGTGCACACTGGATAGGTAACCGCATATCAGGCACACCTAACTGAGCCTTGATACTACCATCACTAAATTCAACTAATGAGTGCACAATTGATTCTCGATGAAAAATAACTTCTACTTGCTCCATAGGAACATCAAACAACCAAGTAGCTTCGATTGTCTCCATTCCTTTATTCATAAGGGTTGCGCAATCAACTGTGATTTTATCTCCCATATTCCACGTAGGATGTTTTAATGCCTGTTCTGGTGTAACAGCAGCAAGCTGGTGATCTTCCAATTCTCGAAAAGCACCTCCCGAGGCAGTCAAAATAATCCTGCGAATACTATGTTCTTCTTCACCCCATAAACACTGCCAAATGGCAGAATGCTCACTATCAACAGGATAAAGCGCACCGCCTCCTTCATTAAGCGCCTCTCGAATTAGATGACCAGCCATCACGAGCGCTTCTTTATTGGCAATAGCAACAGGTTTTCCTACCTTTAAGGCTTCTATGGTTGGTACTAGACCTGCGCCTCCTCCTGTGCCTGCCAATACAAGATCTACATCATCAGCAACGACAAGTTCAGCCATAGGGACCCAAGAGGCTGACACAGATTCCACTGCAGATTCAATAACTGCATCACGAGAAGCTGCATAAACATATTTAGGTCTCAGGTTATTAACTTGTTCAGCAAGAAGCCCAGTTTGAGTACCCGCAGCTAATGCAACCACCTCGAAACGATCTGGGAATTGATTAATCACATCAAGTGTTTGACGACCTATTGAACCCGTTGAACCCAGGACAGCTATCCGCTTTCGATTAGTTACCATTCACTAATTGTAGACCGATTATGCTTCTCAGTCTGCAAAATAAAACACATAAATTACTTATAATTCAGACCAAACACTTGAAATTATTTGAAAGACGGTTAACTATATGCAGTGTCTTTTTGAAATAGAGCTGCTTCTAGTTACTTAATCGAGTTTCCCAATAGCCTCAAATGAAGGAAGATAAAAACATCTATACACAATTAGGAATAAGAATTTGTGAATATCTATATTGGAAACATCTCATATCAAACGACTGAGGATGAAATTAAAACTTTATTTGGCGAGCATGGAATTGTCGATGATGTACATTTAATCATTGACCGAGATTCCGGCAGATCAAAAGGTTTTGGTTTCATTGAGATGCCAAATGCTGAAGAAGCAAAAAAAGCAATTGAAGCTTTTGATGGTTCAGACTTTGGTGGACGTCAAATTAAAGTTAACGAAGCTCGGCCTCGACCACCTCGGGATTCACGTCGTTAAAAGCTACTAACAACCTTTTCTACATTCTCTGCTTTCAGTTTTTGTAGCCTTGCGCTTGCATACCTTTTTTTCTTTTTCAATTATTAATTTATGGTTGAAAAAGAATATTAAAGGCCTTTTAAGTGCCTTTTAAGGTATTCAAATGATTCAAGCATAAAAATGCCTTACTATCTGAAGGCAATAGGGCGATTAGCTCAGTTGGCTAGAGCGCCTCGTTTACACCGAGGAAGTCGGGGGTTCGAGTCCCTCATCGCCCACCATTTCCCCCTATTCTAGGCACGGATTCAGTGCGCTTTGCTAGCACTGGATTCGGGCAAAAGCAGTTTAGTCGTCAATTTAGTCGTCAATTTGATGCTTTAGGCATCTAAATACGCGTCCATTACACCTTTAGCTATACCTTGGCTTTCACGTAAAACGTGTCCGTACCTGTCCATAGTAAAAGCAACACTGGCATGTCCTGCCCTTCGTGACAGGTCTCAAAAAGTTGTTAGCTACCCGCAAGCGCTAACAAGCCACTGAGATTTACCTCTTCCCAATCCTCCACAATCATGTTGTTTTCTATACGAAAAATCATGATACCCGCAATACTAAATTGCTTTCCAGTAGGAGCTATGCCAGCTACTTCACCAGTCTGGTTCGCTGTTAAAGTCCAACGTATAGCAACACGATCACCACTTTCAAAAAGATCATCAACTACAAAATTTGCATCCGACACGGCAGCAGCGAAACCTGCTTCTGCTGCTCGAAAGCCTTCACGATCACTATCACCACCTGGGCCATGATGGATATACTCCGGCGCATACAATTCATTCACCACATCAAGGTTGCCATTACCAAGTATTTCGCCAAGTGCTCTTGCTGCAATATCTGCATTCGAGTCTGTCATATCTCCTCCGATACGGTTACTTAAACCCATTCTATTGCAAGAGGGGTAAATGTTACGGGTGTTACGACTGTTACCCCTTATGGAGGTATATCCCTAGTTTTATCGCTAGAGAGTGTTGTTAATCGCTAATAACCTGCCTACTCATTAAAGGACTTCGCTTTAAAGTGCAGGAATAATGCCAACAGGTAGCCAGCAGAACCAAATGCGACTGTTTCAAACGCTAAGGTTTCCTCGTTACCGAAAA
>CAWVTC010000037.1:0-12552 GCA_963933025.1 uncultured Dehalococcoidia bacterium
CTCTGGTGCTGCTGCCTCTGGTGCTGCTGCCTCTGGTGCTGCTGCCTCTGGTGCTGCTGCCTCTGGTGCTGCTGCCTCTGGTGCTGCTGCCTCTGGTGCTACAGCTTCGCGTTGACGTACCTCACCAGAATCACTTTTAAAAGCAGGGGCAGAAATATCTTCAGATGGCAACTCATCAGCGCGTACTACTAGATGCCTATAAACCTTCTCGTCAATATGTAACTCTGAATTGAGCCTCGGCAAGCTCTCCACATCCATTTCCACACGTGCTAACACATAATCAGCATCAAGCTTTTTTTGTATTGGGTACGCTAACCGACGCCTACCCCAATGTTCCGTTCTTAAGACGGTTCCGCCATTTCGTTCAACAGAATCTTTTAAATGTACAGTACTGGCATCAGTACCGCCCGCTTCATTTACGGTTAAATCATAAACAATAACAATCTCATACTCGCGCATTTAAACTCTTTTTCTGCGCACGAGCGCAATTCGCCTTTAACCCAAGCCTATTCAGGTGATTCAGCAAACTCAAACGCTGGGTTTACTCCGCATAAAGCAGAGGGTTTGATTTCAAAAGGATAGCACGCAACAAAAGTAGAGGGAATTTAAAACTGATTCCTCACTACTCCGTACCTGGGACAGGCCAAGCCTGAGAGAATTCAGCAACTTCACGTCGCACAACTTCTCGAACACCCTCGCCATCCGGATCACTCAGAACATGGATTATCCATGAAGCAAGTTTTTTCATCTCATCAGCCCCCATCCCACGAGACGTGAGAGCTGGCGTCCCAATTCGTAATCCACTTGTGACAAAGGGAGAGCGCTCGTCATAAGGAATCGTATTCCTATTGGCAATAATACCAGAACCCTCTAATGCATTTTGTGCCTTACGACCTGTAATACCAAGGGAATTGCAATCAATAAGGATAAGATGCGTATCAGTGCCACCAGACACTAGTCGAATACCTCCGCTTTGTAACGCTTCAGCCAAAACTTGTGCATTATTAACAACATTTTCACTATAAATTTTGAAATTTGGTTCAAGAGCTTCACCAAATGCAACTGCTTTTGCAGCAATACTGTGCATATGAGGACCACCTTGCGTTCCAGGAAACACTGCTTTATCCACCACTTCAGAAAAATCACTTTTACACAAAATCATCGCGCCGCGAGGACCTCGTAGAGTTTTATGAGTCGTACTTGTTACAACATCCGCATATGGAATAGGGGATGGATAAACACCTCCGGCCACAAGGCCTGCAAAGTGAGACATATCAACTAATAAAAGCGCATCGTTTTTTTCTGCTATCTCAGCAAACGCAGCAAAGTCTACTATTCGCGGATATGCAGTAGCTCCCGCAACTATTATTTTTGGCCGTCTAGCAGACACCAATTGAGCAACGGAGTCTATATCAATCATCTCTGTTTCACGATCGACTGCATAAGCAGCAAAGTCGTAAAGTCGACCACTAAAATTGACTGGAGAGCCATGCGTAAGATGTCCACCCTGACTCAACTCTAGTCCTGCAATAATATCGCCAGGTTCACAAAACGCTGCATACGCAGCAAAGTTTGCTTCTGATCCTGAGGTAGACTGAACATTTGCATGTTCCGCGCCAAATAATTCCTTAGCTCTAGAAATTGCTAACTCTTCAACTTCATCCGCAAATGCATTACCCGCATAATAACGTTTGCCTGGGTAACCTTCGGCGTATTTATTTGTGAAAACTGAACCTGTGGCTTCAAGAACAGCACTAGATGCATAATTTTCGCTAGCAATTATTTCTAGCGTTTCAATTTGCCGCTGGTTTTCTGCATTGATAATCCGTGCAACTGTCGGGTCACTTTGCTCAAGACTACGCACAATTGCTCCTAATATTTAGCTTAATAAAAGTAATATGGAAATTGTAGCAGTATTTGGGTTTAAGAATCCTATGGATAGGGAGTTACGCAAGAAGAAACTTTAAAGGTTAAACTATCGACATGGACCCTAATATCCTAAAACGTTTGATAAATGCCTCAACCGGAGGAAAGCCTACGGTCTTAGCAACTATTATTGAACCTGGAGAAAGTGAACTCCAAGTAGGTGCAAAATTATTAATTGAACTAGATGGAAACACAATAGGAACACTTGGCAACACAACTATTGACAAATTGGTAAATGGAAAAGCAACAGCTATTCTCAGAAGCCATAGAGCACAAACATTTTATTTTTCCTCAAACCAGCTAGCCGAACGTTCTTCGTTGGAAGCAGCGAGCATCTACCTCGAGGCAATTGAATCCAAACCTATTTTTATAGTTGTTGGTGCCGGCCATATCGGCCAGTGTTTAACAAAATTTGCAGCACTACTCCGTTTTCATGTAGTTGTAATAGATGACCGTATGGAATTCGCCAATCTCGACAACCTACCGGATGCAGATGAAATAATCTGCGAAGATTTTGAAAAAGCCTTGAAAGCTTATCCCTTAGGCAATAACACTTCCGTCGTCATGGTTACAAGAGGTCACAAACAAGATGAGCTCTCCTTACGCTGTTGCTTAGAAAGAGGAGCAGATTATATAGGAATGATCGGATCCAAAAGAAGAACAACAGCGGTTTTAGAGCATCTACACACCGAAGGATTTAGTCTTGAAGAATTGGCAAAGGTGAGAACTCCTATTGGCATAGACCTAGGGGGGGAAACTCCAGAAGAGATCGCTCTGAGTATTATGGCTGAGGTTGTTATGCTAAAAAATGAAGGAACAGGAACACTAAAATATCACCGAAAAAAAGGTAGTACACATTAACATCTTAACGTTCAGATTCGCAGTACTGAGATAAGTCACGTAGAATTCATCAATGGACGGGTTTCAAGTCAATCTAGATCAAGACCTTCGAGCACCAATTGTATTGCTAGCTTTCAGTGGGTGGAGTGACACAGGAACAGTGACTGTTGATCTGGCAAGTCATTTAATAGATACCTATGCAGGCAGACGTTTTTTAAGTGTTGATCCTGAGGATTATTACGTGTTCACGGAGACACGTCCTGAGGTAAGGCTTGGCTCGAGTGGTTTACGTGAAATTCATTGGCCAACAAACGAAGGGTTTGCTTGTTATATTCCTGAAGCTATCCAAGACCTCGTTCTAATTCGTGGCGTTGAACCTAATACAAATTGGAAAAGATTTTCGGCTCAACTTGCAACGGTAATCGCTGAAATAAAACCCAAGTTAGTATGCTCGCTTGTCGCACGACCAGCAGCAATGCCACATACAAGACCAATAGTAGTGTCTGGCTCGAGTGCTGATGAAGAAATAGCACGCGCATATGGACTTGAATCATCAAGCTACCAAGGCCCAACTGGGCTCATTGGAGTTGCCCACGATGCTATGCGGAAACATGATTTACCATTAATCAGCTTAGCAGCTTCAATTCCTCACTATTTGAGTGTTGAGGAAAATCCTCCAGCGACAATTGCTTTAATTAAGGCTTTAGAACCAATCCTTGGCTTTTCACCACCAACAACAAGTTTAGAAGAGGAGAGCGTTCGGTTTCTTGAACGCGTAGAGGAGGCCTCTAAGCAAGATAGCCAGATTGGACCATACGTAAAAACATTAGAAGAACGTTATGCAGAAATGCATATTTTTGACGAATCAACTGCCACCGAAACAGAAGCTGCCACAAACCTTTCAGCAGACGAGATATTACGTGATGTCGAAGATCTGCTCCGTCATCGCGAAGATGAAGAGCAATAAATAACCCTTTCCCCTACGTTATTTCACTAGCAAGTTGGGAAAATGTTGAGCGATATATATCTATTGCCGAATCAAACACGCCAGGGAGTAAGGCGCGAGTCAAACTACTATAGTCAACAAGCCAAGTTGCGACTAATGAGCTATCTATATGCGTTCTAAGATCAGGCTGCGGATACGAAATAAACACAAGTAATACAACTTGTACTAAAAGGCATCCCTGTAAAAAACCGAAAACGGCACCTACGCTGTGATCCAATGAACCTAATTGAAGCACTTGTACAATACGACTTAGCATAGAGGATAATAGTTGCCCAACTATAACAATGCCAAAAACAATTGCCAAAAATGCAACTAAATTCGCTAATTTAAGATTGTCTACAATAGGTTCGACCTTTGGAACAAGATCACCATAAAAAGTGCTGGCTATCGGAACAGCAATAATAAGTGCCCCTAGCGCAACGAACTCACGCACAATCCCATTGCGCCATGCACGCACAACAAGTACTGCTATAAATACCACAAGAAGAAGGCTTAACCAATCCACAAATGCTCGCCGGTATCCCGCTAGAACCGGTAAAAGAAGGATACCACAAGTCAATTAAAAATCCGTAAACTGACTACAGTGACAAGCAGAAGTACGATCTAACTATGAAACCAGAACTCCTAGAAATTATCGTCTGCCCCGTTTGTAAAGGATCGCTAGTATTAGTAGAACCACAAGTCGGGGAAATTTTTGAGGGAACACTTCGTTGTAATGCTTGTGATGAAGTATTCCCAGTTGTAGATGGCATACCAAACTTGATCCCCCCGGAACTACGTAATGACTAGTACTTCCGATCCGTTATCAACTCCAGAACATGAGCCTTTTGAGCTTCAAGATCGCTGGCTTCCACACTGGACATACTTAGTAAAAGGAATGGCATTATTTCTGACAAGCCTCCTGCTTACTACAGCGGCTATACTGGGAATCATTTGGCATTGGTACATATTTCCTTTTTCAATTTCCTGCATTGCTTTCGCAGTCTTCTCTTTTTGGGGAGCATTAATACAAATCAGCGGTGGAACATTACTAGCAGATCATGAGTTCTAGAAATTGTCATCTTTGAGAGAAATCTACTCTAACACCCAAACGGTTGGCTTCGGCACCCTCAATATAATCAAGTGTTTCAAGCAATTCCGTAGCAGTTAAGCCAAAATCCGGGATTGGCCCTTGAAAAATTTCACTAAGCGGCAATAAAACGAAAGACCGTTCAGAAAGATGGCTATGCGGAATTATTAATCTTTCCACTCTGATAATTTCATTGCCGTATAAAAGAATATCTATATCTATAGGGCGTGGGGCCCAATGTTTCGAAGGGCGCCGGCCAACTACATGTTCAATATGTTTCACTATATCCAAAAGCTTTTCTGGTGATAAAAAGGTTGATACTTCAATACAAGCATTAAAAAATAACGGCTGGCCAGAAGGTACTGGAACTGTTTCCCAAACACTACTTACTCGAGAGGTTATAACACCGCATTCAGCTAATAAATCGACAGCGAGATTTATGTTTTGTAGGCGATCCCCTAGGTTTGATCCTAATCCCAAAAATACACTTGGCATCAAGGATCTCTTACAACTGCATCAGTAATCTTCAGGGCACGAGCAACCTCAGAAACATCATGGACTCGCAAAAGATCTGCTCCACCCGCAACTGCAAGGATGGATGCTGCTAATGTAGCTTCTAAACGCATTTCAGCAGGTAGATCACCTAACACGACGCCTAAGGTTGATTTTCTAGAAGGACCAAATAGTAACGGAAAATTATATTTAGTAAAAGAAGGAAACTGCCTTATCATTTCAAGATTTTGCTCAGGCAACCAACCAAAACCAAAACCAGGATCAAGAATAATTCGATTCATTTTAATTTTTGCCTCCTCTGCAATTTTAAGACTTTCACTCCAACCGGAATATATTGAATTCTTGACGGAATCGTCCTCATGCTCGCGTTGATTATGCATAATCACTATAGCTACATTAAAACTCGCACACATAGCAGCCATATCTGGATCTCCTTGCAATCCATAAATGTCATTGACAATTTCAGCCCCTAACCTGATAGCCGCTTCAGCAACGGTAGATCGTCGTGTGTCAATCGAAATTGGAACATCTAGTGCATCAGAAATTGCTTCAACCACAGGTAAGACACGGCTAAGCTCAACATCTTCTGTAATGGCTTCAGCATTTGGCCGAGAGGATTCCCCTCCGATATCGATACAATCAGCTCCTGCATCAACCAAAGAACATGCAAGTCGAACAGCTTCACTCACATTTTGATGTATACCATCACCGCTAAAAGAATCTGGGGTTACATTCACAATCCCCATTAAATAAGTGCGTTCGCCCCACTTGAACGAACGATTCTGAAAATGCATTTCCTGATGAGCATAGGTACGCACAAAAGGTACATTAAATGGGGGCTCGTTTCTTTTATCCTTCACCAAGTATCGCAAACTCCTGTTCTTGTGCTTCTCCATTTTCTATATAAAAAGCACGTATATCAGGGCTTGTCCGATCCGCAACACTAACAACAAAATGGACAATAGGTGGGCCAAAAAAAGCCGTCATCATACGGATATCTGTTGGACTTGGGCGTGCCGGACTCCCCGTATGCGAATGATAGAAACCAAGCAATTCTTCCCCTTTCATTACCATCTTTTCTTCAAGTCGACGTTGCTCTTTGAAATCTATACTAAATCTATATGGGCTTTTCTCAGCATTTTGCGCCAAGTAAACCTCTGCAATCACCCCACTGGTACCGCCTAATAAACCACAACACTCATTGGGAACATCCTCTAGAGCATGTCGGATCATTACATCAATGTGATCTTTCTTAAGACTGATAGATGGAGTCATATCAGTTGAAATCTACAATTGCGACAAGCTGTTCAGCAAGCACACACTTCATAATTAATTACCATACCCTTCTTCTCTTAACTTTCGCCAAACCTCACCACTCGCTGAATAGCGCTCCATTAAATACGGGTATACCACAGGATTCCTTAAAAGTATTTCCATACATTGTTGCGCAAGAAATCTATCAAGCACAGCAGGATGTTCATCTGGATTGACTAAATCAACAGAAAGGCCAGCTTCGAAACTACCTGGCGGGGAAGGAAGTCCTGCAGGTTGATCTGCAAGGATACCCCGTTCTGCCAAATCTGATATTACACTTCTTAATCGTGTTCGGAAATTCGCTAGAACTGTAATATTATCTGCATCCAAATACATAGCATCCTCACCTGTCTCGAATAAACTGCAAATCACAGCAGTTACATGATCTACTCTAAAGTGTTCGTCAGCAGCAGCACGTGACGGCGGGAGGCCTACACACAAAACTCCAAGAATCACTTGTTCATCACTAGTTAAATCCTCCGGTTTAAGAATATCCATGGAACGATTGTACCTAAGCATCCTTATACAATCAGTGTTTTTATACACCTGAATTATAGATTCTCGCTCAAACCAGTACCAACTTTGATAAAGTAGGAGGCAGGTCAAGTTGTAAACAAATAAAACACTGGTTGTATAAGGATGCTATGACTAAAACAACTACATTTAATGTGTGTGTTCCCGCAACAAGTGCAAACTTAGGTACTGGCTTTGACTCCCTTGGTCTGGCTTTAGACCTTTTTGCCTCCATTGAAATAAGTTTTGAAAGCGAAATTCTCAAAACAAATAGCACCGGCGGGGAAAGGCTGGTTCTCGAGGCAATTCAAGAGTTCTACAACACAATCAAAAAAACGCCACCAAAAGTCTGTATTAAATACAAAACCGCGCTACCTTTAGGAAGAGGATTAGGCTCAAGTGCGTCGGCTAGAGTTGGCGGTATTATGGCTGCAAATAAATTCGAGGGAGAACCACTTAACAAGGAAGATTGCCTAACACTAGCCACTAAGCTTGAAGGACATCCAGACAATGCCTGTCCTGCACTTTTTGGAGGAATTCAAGTGTGCGTAAAAAAAGGAGATGACAGCTTTTTGCACTCTGCCTGTCAATATCCTGACCTCTTAATTGCTTTACTAATACCAGATAAAGGGCTTGCAACATCAAAGGCGCGGAACATTCTGCCTCCCCAATATTCAGCAGAAGATGCCATCCATAACAGTAGCCATCTTGCACTGTTAGTCAATGCTTTAGCAGAAAACCGTATCGACTTATTAGACGAAGCTATGAACGATCGCTTCCATCAACCCTACCGAAGTAAACTTTTCCCCCCACTTTACGATCTTTTCTCTGTCGCAAAAGAGGCTGGAGCAATTACCGCGTGGTTAAGCGGTGCAGGAAGCAGCGTCGCCGCTTTTTGTGGCGATCAAGAAAAAGCAAACTCTGCAGCTACTGCTATGTTAAATTCACTCGAAAATATAGGACTCCAAGGAAAAACTATCATTACAAAAATTTCACAAAAAGGGGCCTACTTCGAAGACATTCGCCCATGATAAATGTGTGCCACAACATTCAATGCTAAACAGTCCTGAAAGCTCTTCGTATCGTTCCGCCGCCTAAAACAACCTCATTATCATAAAAAGCAATAGCTTGCCCCGGAGTAAGTGCACGTTGGCGTTCTTGAAAAGTAATCGTGACTGAATTATCGATACTAGTTTTAAGCACTGCAAATTCCGGGTTAGAGTTGTAACGTGCTTTTGCTTGGAGAGTTATCCCCTCTTCAGGAGAATTACCGGAAACCCAGGAAACACCCTCTGCCTCAACAACATTGCTATACAGATCATCCTCATCCCCAATAGTTACAACATTGTTTAATGCATCTAAAGAAGTTACGTAGCTACGCTTTTCAAGCCCATCACCAAGACCCCGACGCTGCCCAACAGTATAGGCAGGAACCCCTTTATGTTTGCCAACAATTTCACCATCCTGATTTTTAAGATCACCAGAAGTAAACTCTGCACGTTCAGCTACAAAGTTTCGATAATCATTGTTCGGAACAAAACAGATCTCAACACTATCTGGCTTCTCTGCAACTGGAAGATCCAAGGCTGAAGCGATAGCACGAACCTTTTCCTTTTTCAATTCTCCAATTGGCAATTTTAAACGTGCCAACTGCTCCTGTCCCAACATATAAAGTACATATGATTGATCCTTATCTAGATCTTTTGCTCGCAACAAGTGAAAAGCCCGGGAATCTTGTTTGGGTACTACCCTCGCATAATGCCCCGTAGCAAGTACGTCAGCTCCATAAGCATCTAAGCGATCAAATAATGCACGATATTTAATATTTTCATTGCATCGCACACACGGGTTTGGCGTTTCACCTGCAAGATATCCATTTACAAATGGATCAACGACATACTTTTTAAAAGGTTCTTCGAAATTAAGCACATAATGCCGAATCCCTAGCGTCTGGGCAACTCGCCTTGCATCATCCATATCTTCAACACTGCAACATTGTCGTTGTCCACGAAAAACACCTTCCCGCTCTTCGGCCCAAAGTCGCATAGTAACTCCAATAACCTCATAACCTTCTTCAACTAAAATAGCTGCTGCTACAGCACTATCAACCCCACCTGAAAGGCCTACTAATACACGAGTTTTTTTCATATTCTTAATCCTCAATGCAAAAATACAATAAACTAAAAAACAGAAAAGAGAGGTGCTTTCTGGAAGCAGAAGAACTTGCGCATGCGGCAATTGATCGTCTTGGAGAATTACAAGCGGGAGAAATTACATTACTTGACATCTCTAAAACCTCTGGCTTTGCTGACTATTTTATACTTGCTACAGCGTACTCTACCCCACAGTTCCGCGCGCTTTGTGATGGCATAGAAAGCCATTTTGAAGAACTTGGAGAAACGATACATCATAGAGAAGGTGTGTCTACTGGCGGCTGGGCATTACTTGATTTCCGGGATGTCATTATCCATATTTTTTCACCGGAGAAACGAACATTTTATCAACTAGAAACTCTCTGGGGTCAAAATGCCCCTATTGTTCATTTCAACGAATAACATCATTACGCAATAGTCCTAGCCAATTTGTAAGAACATGTGAAATGTATCTTTCGAGTGATAAATAATGACTAAACTGCCTTTTTGATTATTACGATGCAGAGTATCATAGATCATGAGTACGCTATTCGGCTTTTGCCGCTGCACATCGTACGTGATGGAAAGTTTTTATGTTAACAATTATTTCCCCAGCCAAAACGCTAGATTATGAAACACCGACGATAACCCAACAAGCAACTCAACCACAATTTTTAGAACGTGCAGCAGCGCTAGTAGAAGATGCGAAAAAAATGGATACTGCAGAAATCCAAGAGCTAATGAGTGTGAGTCAAAACATCGCTAATATTAATCAGCAGCGCTTCAAGACCTGGACTACACCTTTTAATCTAGACAACTCCAAGCAGTCAATCTTAGCCTTTAAGGGAGATGTCTATACTGGCTTAGATGCAGAAACTCTCAATACAGCCGACCTCAATTTCGCACAAAATCATCTCCGGATTTTATCTGGTCTATATGGAGTACTGCGGCCGCTAGATCTTATGCAACCCTATCGCTTAGAAATGGGTTTGCAGTTTCAAAACCAAGGTGGTAAAAATCTGTATGAGTTTTGGGGCAATGCCATTACAGGCGCACTCAACAAAGAGCTAGTACATTTGAAGTCTTCGCTCCTAATAAATTTAGCCTCTAATGAGTATTTTAAATCCGTCCAAAAATCTGACCTTAATGCAGACATCGTTACCCCTGTGTTTAAGGACTTAAAAGGCGGTAAATATAAAATAATCGCCTTTTACGCTAAAAAAGCACGTGGCTTAATGGCAAGATACATTATCGAAAATAGATTAGCGAAATCTGATGATCTGAAATACTTTGATACTAACGGCTATCGTTTCAACGAATTTGAATCAACCCCAAATGAGATAGTTTTCACCCGTGACATAGCGCCATCGGCTAATAAAGCAAATCCTGTTTAGGGTAGTTTGACATCACTATCTACTTAAATAATTTAAAACGTAGCAAAGTTGAATACACAGAAACACATCAGCACCCTATACTGAAAATCCCGGTCCACTAGGACAAGTTATTTTGAAACAATATGGGGTAAATGGAGAAAATATGGAATACGCAAAACTTGGAACATCGGAACTAAATATCTCGACTGTTGGTCTTGGCTGTAACAATTTTGGAATGCGGCTTTTTGATCAAGAACAAGTAAATACCATCGTGAACACAGCTCTTGATGCAGGTATTAACTTCTTTGATACAGCAGATATGTACGGCAATGGCATGTCTGAACAAATGCTTGGCAAAGCACTAGGGAGCCGACGTTCCGAAGTTATTGTCGGGACAAAATTCGGTATGAAAATGGACGATGATGATAATAAGCAAGGGGCTTCACGTCGCTATATCCTTGAAGCAGTTGAGGCTAGCCTCACTCGACTTGGCTCAGATTATATTGATCTATACCAAGTACATTTTCCCGACCCAGAAACACCGATATCTGAAACGCTTGAAACGCTTAATGAACTGGTGACTGCTGGTAAGGTACGTTTTATAGGAAATTCAAACTTTACGGGGGATATGGTTACTGAGGCTGAAAAAGCTGCAGAGGCGAATGGAACAGTGAAATTTGTTTCTGCACAAAATCATTACAATCTTATAACTCGTGGTATCGAAGAAGACGTGACATCCGCAGCATCAGAAATTGGGCTTGGTGTAATACCCTATTTCCCTCTTGCAAGCGGGTTCCTTACCGGAAAATATCAACCAGGGGTTGCTCCTCCAGAAGACAGCCGCATGACAGCCTGGGGTATGGCCGATAGTACTCTTACTGATGAGAACTTTTCAATACTGGGTAAGTTAGAGGCTTTTGCAAAAAAACGTAATCATACCGTTTTGGATTTGGCAATGGGCTGGCTGCTTTCCCACTCCTATGTCCCTTCTGTAATATCGGGGGCGACAAAACCGAACCATGTCATATCTAATGTTGAAGCTGCCTCATGGCAACTCAACGCAGAAGAAATGGACGAGGTGAATGCAATAACTAGCTAAGGAATATCCCACTCTTTTAGCATTTCGACAAAGGCAGCTTCAACAGCTGCCTTTGTCGAATCAGAAAGAAAGGCAGAAAAAAAATCTGCCCGTAGAACAAAATAACTTCGTGCATCATCCTCACTAATCACATCATCACTAGCAAGCGCTTCAGAAATCAAGGCCTGTGCAAAATCAGACGGCCGGCTTTCAATATAAGCACAAGCAGAATCTTGATCGAGACTTACAGTCTTTAACAGCCGACGCAATTGAGTAATTTGCAACTCGAAGCCAAGCACCATTGCTAAATGCCCCCCAATGCAACTAGCTAGTCGTAGCCGGCGATGCTTCTTCAGAAGCAACATCGTCTTCAGAAGATGGGACGGCATCTTCTTGTCGGGGACGTACGTGATCATAGCAAGTGCGGCAATAAACAGGACGATCCCCTCGAGGCTTAAAAGGAACTTCAGTCATTTGATCGCAAGAAGCGCAAAGGGCAGGATGCATCTGCCTTGGAGTCTTTCCCCCGAAAGAAACAAAATTCCCATAACGAACGTAACCATCAATTTCCTCAAGTGAATTACGACTAGAACGACGTACTTGTCGACAAGAAGGACATCGAGTTGGCTCGTTGAGCAAACCCTTAGAAGCATAGAACTCTTGCTCACCAGCTGTGAACGTAAAAGGATCCTCACAATCACGACAAGGAAGCTGCTTATCAGTAAATGCCATATGACAAACTCCAAAAAAGTGGTCTTAACAGTGTAGCACTGGTTTCCAGGTATACA
>CAWVTC010000038.1:0-12527 GCA_963933025.1 uncultured Dehalococcoidia bacterium
TATCTTTTAATTTAAGATCCATAATTATCACTTTCCAAAAAAATTCCTTCGCCTGCCAAATCAGAAATTTCGATTTCCGAAAATCCGATCTCCAGCAAAATATCAAGGTTATTTTCACCTACACTAGGCGCACGCTTCTTTGCACGCACATCAACTCCATCAATCATAAAAGGGGTTGAAACAATTTCATAAGGATTTCCTTCACTATCTATCAACGTTTCAAATGCACCTTGTTCGCGTAAAACGGGATCAGAAGCCACTTCAGAGAGAGATGCTGCCGGAGCCCAAATGCATTCCTCTTCATCTAATTTTTTCGCCCAATAAGAAAGATCTTTTGCTCGAAAAATATTTTCAATTTGAGAAACAATTTCCGAACCATTTTTAAGTAATTCACTAATTGTTGTGAACCGAGAATCCTGTTCCCAATCAGAACGCTTTAAAGCTCTACATAGTCGAGGCCAATACTTTGGGACATTATGCATGGTTAAAATAAGCCAGCGGTTATCTGCTGTTTCATAAGTGCCTCGCATAGGTTGAATAGGGTCCGCACGATCGAATCGAAAGGGTTGATGTTCCGGAAGATTTAAAGCTTGCTGCATATCTGTTGCAATAGTCCAAAGTCCAGTTCTTTGTAATGACACCTCCACTCTCTGTGCCTTGCCAGTCTTCTCCTTTAATCGCAATGCAGCCAAGATCGCTGCTAACAAATTAAGCCCCGTTGGATGATCTCCTTGTCCTGAACGGCTCTGTATCTCCGGAGTACCTTTGTCGCCCATAAGACCCATAACACCAGAGCGACCCCAAAAAGCAGTTGCATCAAAACCTGGCCTTTCTGAATCAATACCTTTGCTGCTATAACCAACTAAATGGCCATACACTATCTGTGGTTGAATTATCTTCACTGATTCGAAATCTAATCCATACTTTTTTGTTCTTTTAGTAGTCAGATTAGTTATAAAAATATCGGCTGAACTCACAAGCTTTTTTAATACTTTCTCGGCAGATGTACTAGAAAGATTTAGAGCAATTGAACGCTTTCCGCGATTATCAACTTCAAAGCGATAGTTGATGGGTAAATCGCCATGCATGTGTGCCCCATTTCCTCGAAAAGTATCTCCGCTAGGCGGCTCAACCTTGATAACATCTGCCCCTAAATCTGCCATTAATGCCGCTGCCGAAGGTGCAGCTAAAAAGCTTGCTACCTCAACAACACGCACGCCTTCTAAAGGTAAAAACATTCTTTCTCCATCCATTTATCTACAGCCAACGATTCTCCCATCCATTTTCAGGTTGCTTTACAGCAAAGTCCCAGGCCTCCCCAAAATCATCAAGGAACACCACTTCGCTAACAGGCTTTCGTTTAAGCGGACCATGTTTATCTGTGGGATAACCCAAGGGAACTATACAAGCTACTTCATAATTATCGGGAATTGTTAGCAGATCACATATGTCATCTTTGTGCCCAACCATTGGCATATTAAAAATCGATCCACCTAGGCCCAATGCGCGTGCAGCCAATAACATATTTTGAATAGCCGGAAAGGTACTCCCACCTGAAAATTGATGCCTTTCTTTTTCTCCAGTAACTACGATGATCACAGGTGCTTCTGCTAAATGTTCAACGAGATGAGCAGCAGCAAGATAGGGTAATCTTTTTTCTCTTGGCAAATCTTGAGCTTCTTTATTGGTTTTGGCAAATCTAGATTGATATGAGCTCCATCCTTCCTGTGCCCACTGCTGCATCTTTATCTTTTTTTTCCTTTCTTTTAAAACAATAAATCTCCAATCTTGAGCATTACCTCCAGATGGTGCCCTGATCGCTGTATCCAATATCTGAAATAACACGTCCTCTTCAACTGGTTTTTCACTAAATCTTCGTAATGCTCGTGCAGAATAAACAGTTGCGAAAAAACCAGGATCCTTTGAGTCACTCATTCAAACTCCTACTGTATTTTATTTATTATTCTACTTCTCTAAAGTACTTCTGGGGCATCATTTTTACACTTCAAATTGGCAAAATGATTACTACAATCCATAGTAGACAGAGACATGTACGCTTCCTAGTACTATTACTTAAAGTTCGCGAAAAGGATGCTTCTGATGGAGCGCTTCCCATTTGTTCAATCAGATTTAGTCGAAGTAGCAGTTAACACTGGCCAAGCCATTGAAAATACATTCACTTATAAAGTTCCTCCAGAGAAACCAATTCGCTTAGGACAAGCAGTATTTGTGCCTTTTGGAAACCGCATTTTGCAAGGAATAATTTTATCAGAAAGCCATAACACTAAACCCCAGCAAATACGTGAGATTTCAGCAATCGCTGATCCCCTACCTATCTTATCTTCTTCTCATAGACATATCGCTTTATGGATGAGCAATCACTATAAGGCACCTATTTGGAACTGCGTCTCCACCTGCTTACCTGCCGGGTACGGTCAAAAATCTCTGACAATAATTTCCCCTATAAAAATACCAGTGCTGCTACCTTCAGACCCCAAAGATGCAAAAATTCTCTCTTACCTTTCGAAACAAGGGCAGGTTCCTTTAGAGCACCTCCGAAAAGCTATTGGACCCACCCCTTTAAAAAAATTAGAAACACTTCAAAAGCAAGGACTGTTAACAATGACCCAGGGCCTATCAAGGCCTAGAGGGCAACCCCTGTTCCAAAGGCAGATAACACGTTTACGGACAAAAAATGAAACCCTCAAGGAGGGGATTACACGTGCTAAAAAACAGTTTAGATCGCCAGCAGCACGATTGTTAAAGGCACTCGCAGAAACCGAAAACCTTACATTAAAAGAGACTCGTTCACTAGGTGTACAACCAACACATCTTCATCAATTAGAAGAAGAAGACTGGATAAAAATCGAAAAAGTAAAAATCGAACGTGACCCAATATATGATTATCGATCTCAATCCCCAACACCTCCTGCAGTCCTGACTAGTGAACAATCAGATGCTGTGGAGCAAATCGATCATCTAACTGAAAATCAATATCTATTACACGGTGTCACCGGAAGTGGAAAAACTGAGGTTTATCAAGCTGTTATCCGTAAGGTTCTGGATTCTGGGAAAAGTGCGATCGTTTTAGTTCCTGAAATATCATTGACCCCGCAAGCCATCAAGCGTTACGGAGAACAATTCCCTAACGAACTTACAGTGCTACACAGCAACTTAAGTACCGGAGAATTGTATGACCAATGGCATCGCATTAACGAAGGTAAATCAAATCTTGTAATAGGAGCCAGAAGCGCAATTTTTGCACCTACGTCATCATTAGGTCTCGTGATAATTGATGAGGAGCATGAGTGGACGTATAAGCAAAATGATCAGCAACCAAGATATCACGCACGTGATATCGCATCTGAACTCTGTCAATACACGGGAGCAACACTCATATTAGGCAGTGCTACACCAGATATTACTAGTTATCACCGAACAGAAATTGGTGAAATGAAACGCATCAATCTAAAGACCAGAATAAATCCAAAAACAACAAAATCTATAGTCGGTATAGGAAAAATGCCTTTGGTAAAAATAGTAGATATGCGAGAAGAAATGAAGGCTGGTAATCGGAGTATTTTTAGTTATGACTTAGTCAAAGCTGTAAATCAAGCACTTCAGAAAAAGCAACAATCCATTTTATTTGTTAATCGTCGTGGCCTCGCTCGCTTCATGCTCTGCAGACAGTGTGGTTATGTTGCAAAGTGCCCCAATTGTCTCTTGTCAATGGGCCTTGAATCTGAAACTCCACTACGCGAAAAATTACATTGTTATCACTGCAATCGAGAAGAAAGTGTTACTGAGGCATGCCCAAGTTGCAAGGGTGTTCGTTATAGATCCTTTGGCACAGGTACAAATAAGGTAGAAAATCAAGCAAAAAAATATTTTCCTCAAGCACATATAGCAAGGTGGGATAGTAGTACTGCAAAAGCGAAAAATAGTCACAAACGTATACTCGAAGAACTTGAAACAGGAAAAATTGACATACTCATTGGCACGCAAATGCTCGCGAAAGGGTTAGATCTTCCTTCAATGCACGTTGTCGGAGTTATCGATGCAGATGTTGGCCTTAATCTTCCTGACTATGTAGTGTACGAACGAAATTTCCAAATCTTATCACAGGTGGCTGGAAGAGCTGGACGCAGAGATGTACAAGGTGAGGTATTTATACAGACATACAATCCGAAAGCTCGTTCATTAATGGCTGCTGCTTCTCACAACTATGAATTATTTTACGAACAAGAAAGTGCCTATCGCAGACTCGCTGGTTATCCGCCGTTCCAACGTCTTACAAGGCTAACCTACAGAAACCGTAACAAAGAGAGAGGGTTAGCTGAAGCAAATAGGATTGCGAACTCTTTAAGAACAATACGCGATACCAAGGGTAGAAGTGAACCAGAAATTATAGGACCAACAAGTGCCCGGATAGCAAAATTGCGAGGAGAATATCAATGGCATTTGCTGCTAAAAGGTCGTGATCCTGTTTCACTTTTGGCTGAACTTACATTGGGGGCACATTGGAGTGTAGATACCGATCCTGGAACTTTACTTTAAAAAAATATTGCTCTGCATTTACCTCCACATAAGAACAAGCTCTGTTATGCTGTACTCAGCCGGACATACCCCGTAAAAGTAGGTATTTGTGATATGGCCTCATTAAATCCATCTTGGACCAAACTTGCACTTGTGTTCCCTGGTCAGGGCTCACAGTCTGTGGGAATGGGAAGCAAGATAAGCAAAGTTTCAAGACGTGCACGTGAAGTTTTTAAACGCGCAGACGAAGTTCTTGAACAACACATCTCTCGTTTATGCTATACCGGGAGCGAAGAAGATCTTCAACGAACTATCAATCAGCAACCAGCAACATTTGTAACTTCTATTGCATGGCTGGAAGCCCTTAGGGAACGCTGGAGCGTTCTAGATAAAAAATTAACTTCCGTTGCTATCGCCGGTCATTCGATGGGTGAATTTACAGCAGCTGTAGCAACTGGTGCTATCACATTTGAAGAAGGCCTTCTTTTAGTCCAAGAGCGTGCTCGTTTAATGGATGAAGCAGGCCGTGAAAATCCTGGCGGAATGGCATCAATTATTGGACTACAAGAGGAACATATTCTAGAAATTTGTTCTAAATCTAGTGACCAGGGATATGTCGGTATTGCGACTCAAAATTGCGAAGGCCATACGGTGATTTCTGGAGACTTACCATCACTACACAAAGCAATGGATTTAGCGCAAGAGTCTGGTGCACGCACTGTTATAACCCTCCCAATAAGTATTGCATCGCACTCCCCACTTATGGAAAAAGCCAGTATTAGTATGAAAACCCTCTTAAAACAAACTCCCTTAAAAAATCCATCTACTCCACTTATTGGAAATATTAATGGAGATGTTTTACGTTCAAAAGAAGATGTTTATATAGAACTACGCGACCAATTAACTGAAAGTGTGCGATGGGAACAATGTGTACAACAAATCGGTAAAATGGAGGCTGACATGGTATTTGAAGTTGGACCGGGAAGTGTTTTAACAAAACTTGCACGGAGAATCGACAAAACTCAGAAAGTCATCAGTCTTAGTGACCCTCAAAATGGACTCCTTGGCGAGAACTTCGCAGTAGTGGAGGAAAGCGCAAGGTGAATCATCGTGTCGTTGTGACCGGTGTAGGCGCAATCTCTGCTGTTGGAGAGAATTCTGAGCAGACTTGGCAAGCAATGCTTGCTGGAAAAAGTGGCATAGCTCCGATAACACTTTTTGATGCATCAAACTTCAATGTGAAAATTCAAGCAGAAGTCAAAGTTGATCCAACTGAACTTCTGAAAACTAATGACCGTATAACTAGAAAACAATTAAAACACATTAATCGTAGCGTTAGCTTTGCTCTTCTCTCTGCATTAGAAGCTCTTGATGATAGCCATCTTGAAATCCATGAGGATAATGCTGATGAAATCGGTGTTATCTTCGGATCAGGTGCTGGGGGATCTGAAACATTTTTAAAAGGTCAAGAAATCCTAGAAACAAAAGGGGCGAAACGCATCTCTCCTTTTCTTGTAGCCAATTTTATAGTGGATGCAGCTAGTGGACATATTGCAATTGCAACAGGTGCACGTGGGCCCAATATGGGAATATCTAGCGCCTGTGCAACTGGAACAACTGCAATAGGTGAGGCTTTTTGTACTATTGCACGAGGAGATGCCTCAGCAATAATTACAGGTAGTTCAGATGCAGTTCTATTGCCACTTTTTCACGCAACATGGACTTCTATGCGCGCTCTTTCCACGGAAGATCGAGAACCTTCTCAAGCAATGCGACCATTTGACTTGGAACGTGATGGCTTTATAGCTGGAGAAGGTGGAGCAGCTTTTATTTTAGAAAGTTATGAACATGCTCTAGCACGTAAGGCCAAAATCTATGCTGAGATAATTGGATATGGCAGCGCTAATGATGCTCATGACATGATCTCACTTGATGTAACAGGAAGAGGCCTACGCCGAGCTATTGAAGCATCTTTTCGGACAAGCGATGTCTCTCCTGAGGCAGTTGATTACATCAATCCTCATGGCAGTGCTACGCAAATGAACGATCTGATTGAAACCAATGTTTTTAAAAAGATCTTTGGGGACGAAAAAGCCTATCGCATCCCAATCAGTTCAGTAAAGCCAATCATCGGTCACTGTATGGGTGGAACAGGTTCGCTAGAAGCACTAGCCTGCATTCTTGCTATTCGCGATCAAAAAGTACCGCCCACTATAAATTATCAAAACCCCGATCCGGAATGTGATTTAGACTATGTTCCAAACAATTCAAGATCTTGTGATATTGGAATTGCCCTGAGTACCTCAGCAGGTCTAGGAGGGCATAATGCAACACTTCTTTTCAAAAGGATTTGAACATGAATAAAAAAGCTGTAATCACTGGGATCGGGGCAATAACACCCCTCGGATTAAATGCAAACGAAAGCTGGGAAAACCTGCGCACAGGTCAGTCAGGGGTAGGTTTAATCACAAGCTTTGACGCATCGGATTTGGAAGTAAAAATAGCAGCAGAAGTAAAAGATTTTCATCCCGAAGACTATATTGATTTAAAATCCTCCCGCAGAATGTCAAGGTTTGCCCAATTCTGCGTAGCTGCCGCAAAAGAAGCTGCTGCTGATGCCAATCTAGACCTAACAGTAGAAGAGCAACCAAGAGCTGCATCAGCTATTGCTACAGGTGCTGGAGGTATCCTCAATACCTTTGAAGAAATGGGCAACTATATTACAAAAGGCCCATCACGAGTTAGTCCTTTTTTTATTCCACTGATGGCTCCTAACATGGGAGCGTGTCAAGTATCGATGACTCTTGGATTACGTGGTCCTGCACTTGCTAGCACAGCAGCATGTGCTAGTGGGCTTTATTCTTTCATCGAAGCCCATCAATTAATAGCTAGTGGCGCTTGCGATGTCGTCGTCGCGGGCGGCGGAGAAGCGGCTCTTCATCCCGTAGCTATTGCGGCACTTTCAAATATGCGTGCACTAAGTCGTAATAACGATAATCCAGAAGAAGCTTCCAGGCCTTTTGATAGGGATCGAGATGGGTTTGTATTTGGGGAAGGAGCTGTTGTCTTTATCATCGAATCTGAAGAACGTGCGTTAAGACGTAATACCAAAATTTATGCAGAATTACTTGGAGGTGGTCTTAGCTGCGATGCAAACCACATAACTGCACCTCTTGATGATGGTAGTGGAGCAGCTCAAGCAATAGAAACTGCACTACAAGTTGGAGGCATAGAGGCAACAGATGTGAACTATATTTCCGCACATGGAACAGGAACCGCTCTCAATGATGTCTCAGAAACCAAAGCTATTAAACTTGCATTAGGTGAACAAGCTAACCACGTAGCAGTCAGTGCAACAAAATCTATGGTAGGGCATCTTTTAGGTGGGGCTGGTGCTCTAGGTGTTTTTTCTTGCGTTAAAGCAATTACTGAAGAAGTTATTCCTCCTACAATTAACTTACATTCCCCTGCTACGGATTGTGATTTAGATTATGTCCCGCTGAATGCTAGAGAAAGTAAAGTCAACTATGCACTAACTAATGGATTCGGATTTGGTGGACAAAATGGCTGTGTTCTCATAGGGAAATATCAAAACTAGCACCTAGTAAGATAGTGCTTATATAGGATCTGGAGCAAGTTGACGCAAGCGATTAATAATGGGTGGCAACTTTTCGATAACGTAATCAACTTCATCGTTTGTTGTCGCTACACCTAAACTAAGACGTAACGATGCATGTGCAAGGTCTGCATCTACTCCCATTGCTGTAAGCACATGAGATGGCTCTAAAGCACCTGTTGTGCATGCACTACCAGAACTTGCAGCAATCTCAACCATATCCAATGAAAGTAAAACACTCTCTCCTTCAACATTACGAAAACAACACGAAAAATTATTTGGCAAGCGGAGAGAAGAATCAAGAGGACCAGTAATAACAGTATCTGGAATACGTTCAGGTATCTCATTTATCAATCGATCTCTTAATCGCCCGATGGACTCATTTTTTTCTCTTGCATCACGTAATACCAGATCAAAGGCAACCGCAAAGCCAACCACACCTGCAACATTCTCAGTACCACCACGACGCTCTTTCTCCTGCCCTCCACCTAGCACAAAGGGTGACCATGGAGTTCCTTGACGGACATACAATAAACCTACCCCCTTGGGGCCATAGAATTTATGTCCAGCAAGGGTTAATAAGTCAACTCCAATAATCTTTGGACTCACATCGACAGCTCCTACAGCCTGTACTGCGTCAGAATGTATAACAATATCTTGGTTTTTTCTCCGAGCAATTTGCGCAGCACTGTTAACCGGTTGCAAGCTTCCGACTTCATTATTTGCAAGCATTAAGCTTAAAAGAATAGTGTCTTCACGAATTGAGGATTCTAATGTATCAAGATCAACAATTCCCATGTTATCCACAGGTAGATAAGTTACTTCAAAACCTTCATTTTCAAGTTGCTCTGCCGTATGAAGTACCGCATGATGTTCTATCTGAGTAGTAACAATATGAGAACCTCGACCTAACTCTCTTTGCGCAAAAGCAGCTCCGCGAATAGCAGCATTATCAGATTCAGTACCACCACTCGTAAATACAATTTCCTCACTATTTACATCAAGCAAACCAGCGCAACGATCTCGGGACTGATCAATCCAACGTCGGGCTTGCTGTCCTTCCAAATAAATTGATGATGGGTTACCCCAGTCATCTTTATAAACTGACCACATGGCTTCAATCACCCGTTGATCCGGCTTTGTTGTCGCGGCATGATCAAGATAAACACGTTCCATATTTAGATGCTCCATATATCCAACTTGTACGACTTCTTGTGTTATACTACACGCGCTGAGTAAACTAACTTTGTAACAATATTAGGAGTCACTTATGGCAGTAGAATCAGAATCACTTATGGCAGTAGAATCAGGAACAGAAACGCAATTAGTTACTATTACAGATTTGGCTGCTGAGAAGGCACGTGAATTAATGATTTCACGTGAACTTCCAGATGGTGCACTAAGAGTATTTGTCGCTGGTGGGGGATGTTCCGGCTATCAGTATGGAATGGCATTAGCGCGTTCGACAGAAGATGATGATGTTGTTTTAGAAGCAAATGGTGTCCGTATTGTCATAGATCCTGAAAGTGCTCAATACCTAGAAGGTGCTGAAATTGATTATGTCGATGACATCATGAAAAGTGGATTTAGTATTCATAATCCAAATGCAACTAAAAGTTGTGCTTGTGGTTCAAGCTTTCAAACAGAAGATGGTAGCGGTGAAGCACGGCCCTGTGGTTGTTAAGCAAATTATTTAAAGGTTAAAAAAAGCGGGTTAAACCCGCTTTTTTTTTACCTTTAAATAATTTTAGCGACCCTTAAAATCCGGTTCGCGACGTTCCAAAAATGCACTCACCCCTTCTTTAAAATCTTCACTTTGAAACATTGGTAACAAGCTCAAATAAGCAGTATTTACAGCAGATTCAAAATTTTGATCCATGCCTAAGCGCATGGCTCTCTTAGTAGATTGAACTGAGTACGGAGCATTAGAAGCTATCTTGTTTGCAATTGTAAAAACTTCCTCTTCTAAATTGTCATGCTCAACTACTCGATTTACCAGACCCATCTCTAAAGATTGTTTTGCATTTAAAACATCTCCTAAAAATGCAACTTCCGTCGCTCGAGCCCAACCAATTAGTCTAGGCAAATACCAGGTTCCCCCCGATTCCGGTAAAACACCACGTTTTGTAAAAACTGCACCTAGCTTTGCCTTATCACTAGCAATACGCATATCACACCCCAACGCAAGATCCATACCATAACCTGCAGCAGGACCATTAAGCGCACAAATAACAGGCTTGTCCATACGGTGAAGCATCATTGGTGGAGAACTAATAAGATCAAATTGTGTCAAATTACCCTTCTCGCGATCATTCACTGTTTCATTCTGCAAATCTAAACCCGAACAAAATCCACGACCAGCACCTGTAAGAATAACTACTCGTACATCAGAATCACTGTTAGCCTTAGAAAGCTCAGCTGAAAGAGTATTAAGCATTACACCGCTAATCGCATTGAGTCGCTCTGGACGATTTAAAGTGAGCGTAAGAATATGCTCAGTACGTTCTACAAGTAGTTCTTTCACTTCTGACATTTAAATTCTCCTTAAAACGAGTTTGCAATCTAAGTAAGACGCACGCAAGTACTTAGAGCAGAACACTTCTACCAGGTTGTCTTTAGATATTCCTCAACGGTTAGATCGCTAGACTCAATTGCTTTCGCCAATGCAACACCAACCCACCTAAAATGCCAAGGTTCATAAACATATCCTGTTCGATCTTCGAATCCTTCCGGATAACTAAGAACAAAACCGAAATTTGAAGCGTTCTTGTTAAGCCATTCTCCTCCTGGTGTAGCACCAAAAAGTTGAGTTAGTTCAAAACCAAGGTCACTAGAAGAAATATCAACAGTAGTTCCTAGCTGATGTTCGCTATGTCCTGCCAAAGCAACTTCCAAAGCAGTCTGCTCCTCGCCAATTTCACGAATATTCCGTTCATAAACTTCCTTTTGATATTGATAACTTCTATAACAACTTACCGCAACCAACAGATGATCGTGTTGTTCTGCTGCACTAATTAAATTAATCAAAGCTTCCGCTGCTTCTGGAATAAGGTAACAATCCGCAAAAGCCACCGAAGAGGCTAGCAGTATAAGTTCTTCAGGAATACAGTCTTTATCTAAACCTAATTGCTTTCCCAGAGGAACCAAATGTAAACCACAAGGTAACACTTGTATTTCTAAATTTGTTTCGGTTGTCTCAGTAGCATATTCCGGCTCTACATCTTCTACAGATTCATTGGTACTAGTTGGTTGTGCAATTACTATTTCACTAGCATTTTCCATATCAAGCTCTGGAGATGCTGTACAACCAATCACACAAACAAGTACCAGAATAGGAAAAAAAACAACAAGCTTAGTTAGTCGAATCACTAGCATTATCCATACCTTGTAGTCGATCTTTTAAATTAGCGATTCGAGGATCTCGATCGATTTCATCTACAAATGCTCTCAGCAAAGATGCCACAATTGCAGGTTTCTCAAGTTGTAAAAAATGCCCAGTGTTAGCAACAGGTTCTTGTCTTAAAAACTGAGTAATCTCCCTTAGCTTTTCTGGATTCCCACTAGGGTTATCCGGCCAGATAATCATAAATGGTTTTTTATCGGCTTCCACTATTAATCGCCCCATTTGTTCTTGCAAAAATTCAGATTTAGAAAATTGCTCTGAGGCAACATTTTGGTCATAGATACTCAAGCTAGATTTTACTTTCTCCTGAATCCACAACGGAGTTGAATCAAGAAACCAACGAGCAAAAAGCGGCTGGACTACATCTTTTAACTCCGTATCAATGATTTGCTTCGCTAGTAAAGTCATAGCTCCATTGGTAGCACCATCTAATGGTGGATCAATTAACACTAATCCTAAAATATTTTCTGGAGATCGCGCATTTGCTATCAGGGCAAGTATTCCACCTAAATCATGTCCGACTAAAATTACTGGCCTATTTATTATTTCATCAATAAAAATTTCAATAGATTTTGCCAGTGAGTCAGGATCATGCGAAGATTCCGTTCCTTCTGTAGCAACCTGTACTAAATCTAGATTTATGCACCGATGCTGTTTAGAAAGTAGATCAATTACTGGCGTCCAAAAAGTTCGATCTTCCAACCATCCATGCATAAATAAAAAAGTTGGATCCTGAAGACCAACATCATAATAAATATTTTTTAGGTTTTTCGAATTATCTTTCATTACAAATTTTTATTTTTCTTCGAACGTCGCATTGTGAAAAAAATAACGGCACTAATCAATGTTGCCAATGAAAAAATAAGAATTTTTACCCAGCTAGGTTTCCTCTTTTTTTTTGATGAACTAGCGGAATAGTTTAATTCGTTCGTAGCCATCCTTTTTTTTTGAATTTCACCTGCATCAAATTTT
>CAWVTC010000039.1:0-12357 GCA_963933025.1 uncultured Dehalococcoidia bacterium
TATTCGTCCAGAGTAGTAGCTCCTATCGCACGGAGTTCACCCCGGGCAAGTGCAGGTTTCATAAGATTACTTGCATCGATAGCGCCTTCAGCACCTCCTGCACCCATAACTGTATGAAGTTCGTCTATGAAAAGGACTACTTCGCCTTCAGCAGCACGTGTTTCTTCCATCACTGCCTTTAGTCTTTCTTCGAATTCACCTCTAAATTTTGCCCCGGCTACTATTGCGCCTATATCTAAGGCGAGTAGTCTTTTTCCTTGTAGTGGTTTAGGTACTTCTCCCAATGCGATGCGCTGTGCAAGTCCTTCTACTATTGCTGTTTTTCCTACACCGGCTTCGCCGATAACAACCGGATTATTCTTCGTTCTTCGGTTCAATATTTGCATTACTCTTCGGATTTCGTTTTCTCTGCCTATTACAGGGTCTAGCTTTCCTTCGAGAGCAAGTGCTGTTAGGTCTGTACTGTATTTTTCAAGGCTTTGGTAATGACTTTCTGCATTAGGACTATTTACCCGTGCAGTGCCACGGATTTCTTGTAAGCCTTTGTAGATCCCTTCTTTTGTAATTCCGAATTCTGCTAGTAGCTCAGCTGCCCCACTTTCTTCGTTGTCTGAAATTGCAATTAAGATGTGCTCTACTCCAACATATTCATCTTTTAGTCGATCCGCCTCTGCATTTGCTACTTCCAGCATGCGTACTACTTCTGGAGTTGTGTAAATCTGTACTACATCGTGTTGCAATGTTGGCATTGTGGCTAGCATTGACTCGACTTTATAAAATAACTCTTGCACCGTTTGAGACAATTCCATTCCAGAAATTATTTCCTGTGTTAATCCATTTTTGTCCTCGAGAAGAGCTACCAAAACATGGCGGACCTCCCACTGACTATGTCTTTTTTCCCTTACGATTTCTTGTGACCGCGAGAGAACTTGTTGGGCCTGTTCAGTAAACCGGTCTTGTCGCATCATCATTTTTCTCCGGGATCGTCATAGGAATCGGTATCTTTTAAATGTCGCGCATTACTTTCCACGATAGGTGATTGTATTTGTGTCCCTGAAAGGCGATTTAATTTGGCACGTACCGTGACCATTTCAGTTTGGAGGTCACGTATCTGTTCATTAAGTTTCAATATAACTTCAACCCCGGCAAGGTTTACTCCTAATTCAGCGATTAACCTTTGGGCTTGCCGAATCATTCGAATATCTGTATTGGAATACATACGGATATTCCCGGGTGTTCGATGTGGTTGAATTAATCCTGCACGCTCGTAATACCGCAGTGTTTGTTGATGTAGTCCAACAAGTCGGGAAACGATAGAAATTACATAACATGGCTCATCATCATTTTGAATTTCATCTGAAAAGTTAGTCATCAGCGTGTTTCCTTAGTCATTTTGCTGACGTAATTGTTCAAGTAAATGACGTTCATCTGCTTTTAGTTGTTCTGGTAAGGTAATTTTAATTTTTACGAAGAGATCCCCATTTTCGGTTTCAGAGTTGAGTAGTGGCATCCCCTTCCCTCGAAGTCGAATGCGTTGGTCATTTTGTGTTAATTCAGGAATAGTAACTCGTACGCGACCGTCAATGGTTGGAGCTTCAAGCTCGCCTCCTAATATTGCATCGAGGAATGGTATAGAAACTTCAGTCATCAAATTATTGCCAATTCTTTCGAAAGTTTTATGTGATTTAACGGTAATATTTAGAAATAAATCACCTGCTGGCCCATTACCATGTCCAGGGCTTCCCTCTCCACGAACGCGAATTCGTGAGCCAGTTTCGACGCCGGAGGGAATCTTAACTTCGAGTCGTTTTGGACGTTCAATTTTTCCTGTACCTCGGCATGTCTGACAAATACTATTCGTTATATGTCCTTGGCCAGAACAAGAAACACATGGATCAGGCATGGCTAGAGAAACTGTTCGAGCTGCTCCACTAGCAGCTTCCTCAAGTGTTATATCTGCAGTAACATCGACATTAGCACCACGTCCTGTACTTTGCCTTCCACTTCTTCCCCCAAAAAAATCTCCAAATAGTGATCCTATATCGTTGAAATTACCTGAACTAAATCCCGGTTGTTGATGCATTTGGGAATACTGTTCAGATTCATTCCAATTTTCACCATAAGTGTCGTATTTTCTTTTCTTCTCATCATCACCGAGAACATCATAGGCCAGTTGGATCTCTTTAAAGCGTGCTGCTGCAACTTGGTTGTTGGGATTAATATCAGGATGAAATCGTCGCGCCAATTTCCGATATGCAGATCTAATTTCTTTTGATGATGCAGATTGCGTTACACCAAGAGCATCGTAATACTTTCTTTCCATTAATATAGTATATCACTTGTCCAATTATTAATAACAAACTTGATAATACTATTATCAAGTTTGTTATGCTTGTACTCGCTCTTGGCTTACTTTTGCTCTTGCGTAGCAACTTCAATTGTTACTTTGTTTGGCCTATTACTTAATAGTTTGTGTATATCTACTAAATAAGGCTTATGAGAAAGGATTTAATGGAGTGTGAATCACGTCAATTACAGGTGTTATTGTTAAATTTCCTGTTTTTTTACATTGACCTATTGTTTTTTCAATATTTAAATAATCTTCAGCTTCCAACAAAAGAAAGAAGATATGTTCAGACGGATTAAGTACAAAGTATTTTATGTCAACATTATTTTCTGATGCATTTTTTCCGATTTGTTTCCACAGCGCCACCGTTTCAGCATCTTCATTAGGAGGCCCGTAACAATTTTCAGCAGAATGGCTGTGGGTAATATGATAAGTCGCCATTAAGTCTCTAGGTCTTTCCTTATTCTTGATTTATGACGGTAACTGCTATTTTATTTCCTGGTGCCATAGCGATTCGAACTACTTTGCCATCTTCAGTTAAGGCTTCTACATCCATTCCTACGTTACGCCAGCCTTTGGGAAAGCCGAGGCCTTCATTTTCTAATGCTTCTAAATAAAAGTAGCTCATTGTTAGCGGATCCATATAAAAATCGCTGCTTGTCCAGTCGTTCGCGTCTATTTCGCCCTTGCGCATCCTTTGCGAAGCAAAAATCGTTATATCTTTATTAATGAACCTCTCGTTTGAAGAATCTGCCATTATCTTTCCCCTTATGTGGTCAATCTTAGTTTGCCTCTTTTTCTTTAATTTTTAAACCCCTAAATAATTCTCTTCTAATTACCTCTGCGTTTTAAGTCGTGTAAATTGTTCTTGCAGGTACTTTTAATGCTTTCTATTACAAACAAGATTTTCTCACTGATTTCTTTTTTTATAGGCATAGCCTTAATTGCTTTTGTGGTTGGGATTCAGGGACAATCCTTTAATGAAGCAGTCGTATTGGGGATATTGCTAATTTTAAATGGTGCGGTCAGATTATTTTTTTTGAAAAGCAGATGATACTAAACCTTCAGTCTTCTTGTGTTCTGCTGTTTTGTATGCCGCATTAAGTAATATGATTAGAAAATAAAAGTGGTTTAAATGAGTGATGCTTCCATTTTAGTTCTTGTATCGGATGATGAGAACGCTTCTCAAGTAGTTGATTTTGCGGCTCGCTTGGCTTCGCGAGAAAAGTCTAATTTAGTGATTATCTATGTTATTGAGGTTGATCTTGTGTTACCTGTTACTGCAGATTTGGATTCTGAGGTTCAACGCGCCGAAGATTTGTTACGACGTTTAAAAAGTGACTCAGGTTACAGTAACAATTTAATAGAAACACAATTGTTACAGGGTAGAGAAAAAGGTACAGCACTTGTTGATGAGGCTGTTGCTCAGGATGCAGAAGCAATTGTAGTAAGTGTTGATTATGATCGGCTCTTAGGTGCATTCGAAATCAGTGAAGATAATCGTTATATACTTGAACATGCTGGTTGTGCAGTCTGGCTTATCAGACAACCCCTCGGAAAGAATTTGGAGGTTTGAAAAACGTGCGTGTGATAATTATGGGGTGTGGGCGGACTGGTGCAGCAATTGCAGAGGCGTTAGACCTAGAGGATCATGTTGTTACGATTATCGATCGTGATGCGAGGCAGTTTCGGCGATTAGCACCTGAATTTAGTGGGACTCGTATTGTTGCAAATGGAATGGATCAAAAAGATCTAGAAACTGTTGGTATCAATGAGGCAGATGCTTTTATTGCTGTAACACAAGGAGATAATCGTAATTATTTTGCCAGCCAATTGGCAAGCGAGATTTACAAAGTTGAACAGGTTTTGTGTCGCGTTAAAGATCCTCAAAGAGAAGTTATTTTTCGGCAACTAGGTATTAAAACTTATAGTCCTACAAGTAGTGGTGCTACTTCTATGGTAGCGATGTTACAAGGTGGAAAAGGTTCTTAATGTGTATTTGATTATTGCAGGTGGCGGAAAGGTAGGATTTTTCCTGGCGCAGGAGCTGATTGAAAACAACCATGAAGTTTTGGTGATCGAGAAAGATGTTGCTAGAGCTGAACAATTACATGAGGTACTTGGAGGTTCAGTTCTTTCGGGAGATGCTTGCGAAGCATCAATCCTAGAGGGTGCAGGTGTTGGACGCGCCGATTTAATTCTAGCAGTCACGGGTGATGACGAAGACAATTTTGTTGTGTGTGAGATTGCCCGTTTCTATGGTTCAGCTAGGCCTATTGCTCGAATTAACAATCCACAAAACGATCTGGTTTTTAAGCGTAGGGGTATTGAGACGACAATTTCTGCAACAGAGGCAATCCTATCGCAAATAGAACAGGAATTACCCGGCACTCAATTTGTTCCCATCATGAAGTTGCACCATGGGTTGGAACTCGTAGAACTCAAGTTAAATAGTGTGTCACCGGTTATTGGGAGTTCCCCAATGGGATTAGCGCTCCCTTCTGAGTCTCAGGTGGCTTTGATTATTGATTCCGATGGAATCCCCAAAATTCCCTCGGAAGAAATTAAATTGTCTGCAGGTGATTCGATTATTCTAATTACACGAGTAGAAAATCGTTCACTTGTGCGACAACTGATCATTGGTAGTTCTCAAGATCCGGATACTTAGTAGAATACTTTCATATGGTAGCTAATAGCCGGGTAGATACAGTTGCTTATTTAGGACCGCCGGGTACCTTTGGAGAAGAGGTTGCTCTTTTAGCCGCGCCGGATGCAGTGCAGATTCCGTACCCTTCTCATACGTCAGTTGCAGCAGCTGTTGATGCTGGTGAGGCTGACATTGGAATCTTAGCTGTGGAAAACCTTATCACTGGTTCAGTTGCTGAAACATTGGATATTCTTGTTGATGAAACGAGTCTTAGCATTCAAAAGGAAATCCTGTTACGAATTGAACATAATTTAATTGCTAGATCTGGCATGAAGCTTTCGGAAATTGAAGTGGTTTATAGCCATCCACAGGCCCTGGGCCAATGTAGACATTTTCTTGAGAAAAATAATTTGAGTGCTTTTATTGAGCCAGCACTTTCTACAACCCATGCTGTAGAACTTGCTATCAATACCACATTGAAAGCCGGGGCAATTGCCAATTATCGTGCTGCTAGCCGTTATGGCGGTGAAGTACTCGCAAGTTCGATTCAAGATACGAGTAATAATGTAACTAGGTTTATTGTCTTAGGGGATAAGGAAACACTTGTAACTGGGTCTGATCGAACTTCTATAGCACTTTGGTTTGATGATGATAAACCTGGACTACTTACAGCAGTACTCTCTGAATTTTCTAGCCGAGGTATCAATTGTATGAAGCTGGAGAGCCGGCCTACTCGTGCAAGTTTAGGTGAGTATGTTTTTCTTATTGATTTTGAAGGTCATAGAAAAGAAAGTCGATGCGGCGAAGCACTGGATGAAATCTCAAAATTGGCTTCAAGAATGAAAATATTTGGCAGCTATCCAAAGGGAACTTTTGGCAGCTGATTTTAGATTTTTATACTGGTTCACAATTGAAAAAACCCCAAGAAACACTCAAGATTTTGCTCCAAAGCAGTTAGCGTGAAAGAATCCGGTGAATGCCTAATAATATTCAAGTTAATGAGCTGAGTAAAAAGTTCAAAGATATTACTGCGGTTGACAAAGTTTCTTTTGAAGTTAATAAGTCTGAAATTTTTGGATTTCTTGGTCCTAACGGTGCCGGTAAAACAACCACCATATCTATGTTGTGCACATTACTTAAGCCAAGTGCAGGGACTGCACTTGTTGGAGGCTACGATATTATTTCGGATCCCGGTAATGTTCGAAGAGAGATCGGGATTGTTTTTCAAGATACAACATTAGATGAGCGTCTTACTGCTCGTGAAAACCTTACATTCCATGGTGAATTATATGGTATGCCCCGTGCTGAAATTGGAGAGCGTGCCGATGCTCTTTTGGCTCGGGTTGGCCTTACTGCACGTGCAGGTGATCCTGTAGCTGTATTTTCAGGGGGTATGCGTAGGCGACTCGAACTTGCCCGTGGTTTGATGCATAAGCCGGCCGTGTTGTTTCTCGATGAACCTACAATAGGGCTTGATCCTCAATCGAGGCGTAACTTGTGGGATTATGCTCGCTCGTTAAGGGATAGCGAGGGGGTTACAATTTTTCTGAGTACACACTATATGGATGAGGCGGAAGCCTGTGATCGGATAGCTGTAATAGATTATGGTGAAATTATTGCCCTTGACACTCCTGATGCACATAAATCTGCTCTTGGCGGTGATGTCGTGTCGGTAACAGGTCCTGATCTCGAAGTATTATCAAGTGAAATTGCACAGACCTTTGATATTGAGCCAAGGATAGAGAATGAAAAGGTTGAGTTTAATATCCAACAGGGAGCTACTTTTATTCCAACCTTATTGGATAAATTGGAGCAACCTGTGGATTCAGTTTCGCTACGACACCCAACTTTAGATGATGTCTTTGTTTCTCTTACTGGTCATCAGATACGTGATGGTGACATAAGTACTACGGAAAAGATGCGTAACGTTCAGCGAACAGGGTTTGGGAGAAGACACTGATGGACCTTCCTTCACCAGAGCAAAACGTTCGTAGATCCAATAACAGGATAGCAGGAATCCATTTCTTGAATGTTGTTCGTGTGGTGTGGTTACGTGAGATCTTAATTTATTTCCGTGACCGTCCCCGAGTAATTTCTGCGTTTATGATGCCGATAGTGATGCTTGTCCTTTTTGGAGAAGGTCTTGGCGGCATTATTGATCTCCCAGGAATTAGTTATCGCCAATTTATTTTCCCCGGTATGGTTGCCATGATCGTGCTAATGAATTCTATTTTTGCTGGTGTCACCATAGTTACAGATCGTCAGTTTGGATTTCTTCGGGAAATGTTAGTCGCACCAGTTAGTCGTACGGCAATAGCTGTGGCAAAAATATTTGGCGGTGCAACTATTTCGCTTATTAATGGAATGGTTTTGTTTGCCTTTGCTCCCTTAATGGGCATAGATATTTCTTTTTTGATTGTTGTGAAATTAATGGGATTGATACTTCTCGTTGGCTTCATGCTAACAGGCATCGGGGTTTCTATTGGTTCGAGATTACGTACGCCCGAAAGTTTTCAAATGCTTTCACAAGCGATTATTTTTCCTGCAATGTTTCTGTCTGGTGTCTTTTTTCCGGTTAACAACACTGCTAAATGGCTAGATTTTTTTGTGCAATTTAATCCTATCACTTATGCCGTTGCTCCAATACGTGAAATAGGGCTTGCAAATGAGTTGGACAAGGTCTCACCTGAGGTTGCTGCTAGTTTGATAAATGTCCAAGCTTTTGGACATACTTTTACGATACTTGAAGAGCTTGGTATCGTTGTTGCTTTTAGCATTCTTATGCTTTGGCTTGCAGTTCGTGGAGTTCGTAACGCAAGTTAGAATTTTTTACTTGCCATGCAAGTCTATTTTCTTGAAAGATATGCTTCGAGCTGTTTGGCTTCTGCTATTTTTTTCTCTGCAAATAACTGTCTTTGTAGTTCGTTTTCGTCGCACATTACTAGTACACGTTTATTAAGTTCCTTAGGTTGCGCTATAAGTTTTTGTGCTTCTGTTTCTAATTGTGTGATTCTGTCTACCAATTGTTTGCGCATTTTTGCAACATCCTCTTTTTTTGCTGCTGTTGCTTCTTGGAGTGGTCGAAGTGCATGTCTCCATGTAGCAGCAGCCTCTACTTTTGCTTCGAGGTCACGTACCTCCTCCTCAAGGGTGATGAGGTTTTCCAAAAGGCTGTTTCCATTAGATTCTGGTTCAAAGGACTTGTTTTTCATTTAAATTATTATCGTAATTTCCGGAAGAATTTCCGTATATCTTCAATAAAAAGTTCTGGTTCTTCTGCAGGACCAAAATGTCCTCCCCTAGGATGTTCTGTCCAATGTATGAGGTTTGCATTTTCCTCAACCATTTTTTTGGGAGTATAAACAAGATCTTTTGGAGAAACCGCGATGCCTAAAGGTATTTCTTTTGCTAGTGTAGGATTTTTTGGAGGCTCAATTTTTGTGCGAAATGTATGCCAATACCATCGTGCACTTGTAAAAAAACTGTCCGTAAGCCAGTAAATACTTACTAGGTCCATTAAGAATTTCCTCGAAAAAGCTTCTTCAATGTTGCCGTTATTGTCGCTCCAATTTCGTCGACGTTCTAATAGCCATGCTGCTAAGCCTACTGGCGAATCATGGAGTGCATAAGCAAGTGTTTGGGGGTCGTTTGTGTGGACTGCAACATGAGATAATGCACTTGCCCAGCGGGTTTCCAAACGCTCGTACCAATCTGTTTCCTCTGGAGCAAAGTCTTCCTTATTTAGCCTGCTGGTGGGACCATTTATGAGAGGTAAGAGTGTTTCGAGGGTACTGGGAGGAACAGAATCAGGTTTTTGTTCAGGGCTTCTTCTTGCCCCCGATGCCATTGTTAAATAAACACCAATGACATGTTCGGGATGCCGTTGCCCCAATTGCTGTGCAATCATGGCGCCAAAGTCACCACCTCCTACGGCATATCTTTCATAACCTAGTTCCTCACTCATTAAACGATGCCATATATCTGTAGTCATAACTGCCTGAACACCATCAGTGGTAAGTGGTGTTGAAAAGCCGAAACCTGGTAGAGATGGAACTATAATGTCAAAAGCGTCGTTGGCATTGCCACCAAAAGCAGAAGGGTTTGTAAGGGGGCGAATGACCTTCTCGTAATCCCAGAATGTCCAAGGCCAACCATGCGAAAGAATTAAGGGCATAGGATTAGTTCCCTCGCCACGTTCATATATAAAATGTATGGGTAAGTTCTCAATTGTGGTCGTGTAATTCGCAAAACTATTAATTTCGTTTTCTGTTTCACTCCAGTCATAGTCAATCCAGGATTGGATAAAGGATTCTAGATATTCACGGTTTGTTCCATATCGCCAATCCAAATTATTAAAGTCAGGAGCCAATTTGGTATTTTTTAATCTAGAGCGTAAGTCTTCAATTTTTTCTTCGGGTATCTTTATTGTTAAAGGTTCAATAGCCATGTTTGTTCTTCCTTTTTGTACTACACAATTATGTGGTTCGAAGTGCTTCTGTAGGTGCTAGACTTGCTGCTCTTAAAGATGGGTATAGACCTGCTAAAACTCCAAGCAATAATGCAACAACTATCCCACCATATATAGCCAGAGCTGGTATAACAATTTCCCACCCTTGGATAGTTGCGTATATAGCCGTGATAAGTGCACCAACAGCGACACCGGTTAGGCCTCCTATTAGGGAAAGAAGAAGTGCTTCAGTAATGAATTGCATGGCGATGTGGGTTTTAGTTGCACCAAGAGCACGGCGCAAACCGATCTCATTTCGTCGTTCAATAACTGAGATAACCATCACGTTTGCTATTCCTATTCCACCGACAATCAAAGCCACTGCCCCTAAGCCTAAAAAGAGATTTGTAAATGTAGTACTTGCTGCCATTTTTGCTTCTAAAACATCAGATGCTCTTCCTACGGATACTTCCTCTGGATGTTCCGGGTTAACCGTTCCTGCCAATACTGAACGAACATCCAAGATGTGCTCAGGTTCTGCACGGATATATAGAATGTCGGGAGCACCCTCATGATCTATGAAACGTTCTGCTGCTTCGTATCCTATTAATGCTGCTCTGTCTAAGTCTGCTGCCAATGGGAATGGTTTTACAATGCCCACAACACTAAACCACTGGCCAGCCAGCCAAATTCTGTGATTTCCTGAAGCATTACGAATGCCTAATCTTTCTGCAGCGACCGATCCAAGCACAACATTGGGGAAATGAGAAGTTGCTTCTTGCAGAAAAGTTCCACTGGCCAATTCCCCTCTTTGTGCGTTGAGTAGATTTAGATCCGTTGCAAAAATTGTAATTCCTTGGGTTCTTCCGGTGTCCACATATTCGTTACGCAAAACTTTTCCAGGTACCCGGCTAACTGACGCAACTTCATAAACAGGACCAATACGCTTGACCATAGAAGCTGCTGTTTTGGGTAGTTCTGCCTGTTCTTGTCCAAAGGACTGTCCTGCTTCTACGGTTAACAAGTTTGTTCCTAAAGAATCCAGCTCTCTCATTAGATCAGCATTTCCGGATTCAGAAAGACCTAATACTCCCACGACTGCGGCAATGCCAATGGTGATTCCGAGAGCTGAGAGGGTTGCACGAACCTTGCGAGTTAAAAGACCAGAAATTCCAACGAGAAAGATGTCGCTAATTTTTAAGTGACTTCGTGGTGATGTATTTCTATGCATGAGTAATTTCTTGCGACAGCTGTGAGTCTGATTCAACTAAACCGTCTTTGATTGTTACGCACCTCGGTAGTGAGCGCGACACTTCGAGATCATGAGTAATAAGGACGATCGTGGTTCCTGACTGATTGAGCTCAACGAACAATTTCATTAATGATTCGGTACTTTTTGAGTCCAAGTTACCTGTTGGTTCATCTGCCAATATAAACGTTGGTTCATTCACTAATGCACGCGCAACTGCAACGCGTTGTTGTTCACCTCCAGACATTTCATTTGGATGATGGTTTGATCGGTGCGATAGTCCCACTTTTTGGAGGGCGAGTAGAGATCGTTCGATGCGCTCTGTTTTTTTAATTCCTGAGTACAAAAGTCCATTGGTAACGTTTGCAACTGCTGAGACTCCAGGAAGGAGAAAAAATTCCTGAAAAATGAACCCGATCTTGTGTGAGCGTATACCAGCAAGCTCACTTTCAGACATCCCTGCAGTTTCTAGACCATCTATGAATATCGAACCGGAAGTTGGTTTTGCTAATGTGCCCATCACATGGAGCAATGTTGATTTTCCGCTTCCTGATGCTCCAATAATACCTAACAATTCTCCTTGTTGTACTAGCAGAGAGACCCCTGCTAATGCACGTACAGGTGGTGGTCCAGGATATTCCTTGACAACGTTTTTAAGTATTAGAGCATTTGGCTCATGCGAGTTTATGCCATTTGTTGCGTTCACTTGGGAACTACTACTTGCATTCCAACTTTGAGATTTGAACCGGTTACTTCAACCCAGTTGTCAGCGTAGACACCTACTTCTACAGGAACCAAATAATTTTCGGACTCACCAATTATCTCCAATGCATATCCTCCTCCAAGTAGGGATAAGAGAGCCGTTGTTGGTGCAGAAAGGACATTTTTCGCGACATCTTTAGTTGCTCGTACTGTAACCGGGGCACCGGTCCAGCGATGGTAGCTCGTTGTTCCATCAAGAGATATGGTGACCTCAAGATATGGTTCTTGTGTTTGATTTGCTGTATTAATAACTGCTATTGAGCCAATTTCTCTTACTTTTCCTGTAATGATTTCGTCATCAGGGAGTTCAATTTCTACCGGTGTTCCTATTTCGATTAAATCTTGATCAACTACATTGATTGTTGTTGAAACTGTCTGAAGAGATGTTTTTGGCTGTGTAATTGTTCCATCTGGTTCGATTTTATCTGCGACCTGTGCAATTGCTGTTACGGAAATAACGGGGGTTGCGTTGTTTATCGTGTCACCTAACTGAGGATAATTATCATTGCTTTCTACTACTACAGGGCCAGGTGTGAAAATTATTTCGCCAAAAGCAATTTCTCCGGTGGGTTGAAGGCCTAAACTTTTTTGCATCCTTTTAACAGCATTACTTGTTCCTGAATCAAACGTTTGATCAATCGTAATTTTCTTTCTTGGGTCAAACCCCAGAATTACCAGGTTTGTTTCAAGTTGATGAATATCTAACCCGTCGCTACTTTCCTGGGATAAATCACGCCATGTTGGCAATGGTCCATACATTAATATGCTAGCTACAGGACCATCTTTTAGATTTGATTGTTGTTCATGGGCCGTTTTTAAAGATGCTTTGGCATTTAGAATTCCTGCATTAGCTTGGGCAAGGGCAGAAGCTGTTGGAGGATCATCGAGTTCAGCACGTTTAGCTT
>CAWVTC010000040.1:0-12205 GCA_963933025.1 uncultured Dehalococcoidia bacterium
GCGGATAGTTAAGGTTTGCCCCAGACCTCCAAAGATTATTTCTTGGTGTGCCACTAAGCCGGGCAGGCGAATTGAATGCAATCCGATGCCATTTATTTCTCCCCCACGAGTATTTTCGATTGTTTGATGTTCGGTTGCTGTCCGTTGAAACGTACTTCCCTTTACAGCGATCATTTGTTCAGCAGTTTGCTTGGCGGTACCACTTGGGGCATCAACCTTTTCGTTGTGATGTAATTCGATAATTTCAGCTGCATCAAAATGTTTCGCTGCCTGTTTTGCGAATGACATTAATAAGACTGCTCCAATTGCAAAATTGGGTGCGAGCACTATACCGACATGTCGTTCACGTGCATCCGATTCGAGTTGATTAAGAAACGTATCGGTATGACCCGTAGTTCCAATAACTAGCCGGATATCTCGTTTAAGTGCTTCTTGGGCCAAAGTTGGTGTCCATGCTGCGTTTGTGAAATCAACCACAACCTGAGGGTTTTCTTTATCTAAGCAAGATGCTGCATCTTTATAAACAGGCAGGCCATCTAGTTCTGAGATTTCTGTTAGAGGATCAAGATAGGCGAGCGGTTCTATATTTTCTGCCGCATGAGCAGCGACACCTACTTGTCGGCCCATCGAACCACTTCCAGAAATTACAACAGGTATTTTATTCATACGATGATTCTAACCTTTCACAAAAGGTATTTGCATTTAAGGTACAAACCGTTTTATGTTGCGCTCGTGACTTGGAGTTAAAAATGTCATTGCCTCCTAAATCAGATCAGCCAGAACTGGCTGTACAAAGACGTGCTTCTATTGAGCAAGCGGTTGCGTATGCCTCAAAAAATCTATGGAATGAAGCAATTGTTGTAAATAAAGAAATAATTAAAAAATTCGGAGAAGATGCTGAATCTTTGAATCGACTTGGCAAGGCCTATTCAGAAAATGGGCAAATCCCTTCTGCAAAAAATGCTTATCGTAAAGCTCTAAAGATCGAGCCTCTTAACCGGATTGCACTTCGTAATTTAGATCGGTTGGCTGTATTAGAACCTTCTAAAACTAAGAAAGAGAAAGAGCGGGCTGGCAAGTTATTTTTTCTGGACAGTTCTAATGCTGTTGCATTTATAGATCTTCAGGCTGTTGATCTTAAAGTGCTTAGACGAATCAATATTGGAGATCCATTGGATTTAAAAGTGAAAGGTTCTGCCGTAAATGTTGAGAATAAACAAGGTCAATATTTGGGTATGTTAGCGCCTAAGGCAGGTATTAGGCTTTCACGTTTTGTAGAGTCTGGAAACACATATGAAGTCGCATTAGTAACTTTAGTCGATCCCATTCGGGTGGCGATTCGAGAGGATTACGTACATCCTTCTCAGGCAGGACAGTTGTCTTTCGTTGCACAAAATGGTGAGTCTGGTAAGAAAAAAGTTCGAGGTTATACTAGGCGTAGCTTAGTATTTGATGGGAAACAAGAGGATATCCGAGATTTTGATGATTCTGATGAATTTGACAAATTAGATGATTCTGATAATGAATCGAGCAAACTGACTTTGCAAGAAGAGGGTGTCATTGGGCATTCTGAGGAAGACAATAGTGAGTTTTAGTTCATTCAAGATTTTAGCTACTTGCTAGGTTTGGATTTTGTAAATTAAATAATGGCAGCACTAATTCAGGTTAAAAATCTTGTTAAGCATTACGGTGATTTTGTAGCCGTTGATGGCGTAAATTTTGATATTGCTGAGGGTGAGTGCTTTGGTGTTTTGGGCCCTAATGGTGCTGGAAAAACTACGGTGATTAAAATGCTTACTGCGACTTCACCGATTTCGAGTGGAATTCTTACAGTTGCTGGTATGCATGTGGGGGAGAACCCTCGTGGTGTAAAGGGAATGCTTGGTGTGGTGCCACAGGACGATAATCTGGATCCAGATTTGCCGGTTAGGAAAAATCTGGAGGTATACGCAAGATATCACAATATTGATCCTGAAATTGCCAATTCTCGAATTAGTGAAGCACTTGAGCTTTTTCAGTTAGCGGATCGAGCTGAATCGGATGTGGATGATTTGTCTGGCGGGATGAAGAGACGCCTTACAATTGCGCGAGCTCTTGTGAATGATCCTAAGGTTTTGATCTTAGATGAACCTACTACTGGACTTGATCCCCAGGCAAGGCATCTTGTTTGGCAACAGTTAAGGCTATTAAAAAATCGTGGAGTAACGATGCTGCTTACGACTCACTATATGGAAGAAGCTACCCACCTTTGTGATCGTATTGTAATTATGCATCGTGGGAAAATTTTAACTGAAGGTCGTCCATATGATCTTATTGCAACTCATGCTGGTGAGTATGTTCTTGAGCTTCGTTTACCAGCCGATGAAAGAGATAGGTTGTTGTCCGAATTTGATTCGGGTTCCGATCCTGACCTTGCGATTGAGCGAGTTGAAGATATTACCTATGTTTTTGGTGGAACTTTTGCGAATCAATTAGCCGAACGGGTTAATGATCCTCGTCGTGCTAACTTACGGTTAGGTAATATGGAAGATGTTTTTCTTCGATTAACCGGTAGAGGCTTATTAGATTGATAGCAAATATTATTCCTGATGTTTCTATTGGTGCACTGCGGGTTTGGCAGCGTCATAGAGATGTGTTTTTACGTCATTGGAGAACTGAATTGCTAGGCTTTATGATTGAGCCTTTTATAGTAATTGTTGCGTTAGGCCTGCTGTTAGGTCGTTTTGTTGAACTTGATAATGACCAAACTTATGTTCAGTTTTTGGCACCTGGCTTACTTGCGCTTTTTCCGATGTTTGCTGCTGTTTTTGAGTGCGCATGGGGTTCATACGTTCGACTTGAGATGCAAGGTACATATGAAGCTATTATTGCGACCCCAGTCAGTGTGGATGATGCTATTACGGGAGAAATCCTTTGGGGTACAACTCGCGCATTCATCAATGCGACCTATATTTTGCTTGTAGCGCTTGTGTTACATCCAGCGCTTGAGATGTTGCAATCCCCTTGGGTTTTGTTGGTTATACCTTTTTCGATCATCCCTGGACTTTTGTTTTCCTGTATTTCAATAGCTTTTGCCTCTATAGCACGTGCAATGAGTCAGTTCTCCTACTTTTTTAATTTGATTATTAATCCGATGTTTTGGTTCGCAGGTGCTTTTTTCCCTTTTGAGGAGTTGCCTAGGTGGATGCAAGTTGTAGGATTTTTCATACCTTTAAAACATGTTGTTGATGTTTATCGAGGATTAGTAAGTGGAGAATTCGGATGGAGCATGTTGATTAGTTTGATATGGCTTTGTGCAATAACGCTAGCTGCCTACGTCCTAGCGATTCGTCTTATGAGGCGTCGCCTTATCCAGTAATTACGGACATCCTAAAAGATCTCGGAATATAACTGAATCTTTGCTGGGTAGCTGTCCAGTTTCTTGATGAGGAAAACTTGTAATTTTACGTGTTTTCACCGCGGTATATTGACCATCTTTTCCCTGAAAAGCTACGGTCAAGGTGTGTTTTGCTTCTGATCTAAGTGAAAGTACTTCATCTCCTGTTTTACTTGCAAGGGCAAGTTGGAAGCAAACACTCCCCCCGTAAGTATTTGTCTTACCACCGACCCAATATGCAATTGTCTTACCATCTTCCTCAAGCCATATTTCCATACTAGATCCTTCTTGAGCCTGCAATTCAAATACGACACCTATAGAAGGGGTAAAATTTTCCAATTCCCCAAAAACTGCAAGGTCAAATTTCATTTCCCAATTTTCTGCTAACTTGTTTTCTGGTAGAGGGACCTTCGGGTTTCCATAGATGATAATCTCGGATGTCGCAGTATTTAGAAGTGCAAGTGCAGAAGGTGAATATTCCCATGAATGGTCACGAGGGCCACAAGCGAGTAGCGTTAAGCAGCTAATTCCAACTAATGCGATTAGAAAGTCACGAAACAAAGGTTTTACCTACGTGAAATTTTGTTAAATTGCTTAATTTTCTTGAGTTTGTAGTTTTGATGATCTGTTTCTTGCTTGAATATTTAGCATTCGGTTGAGGGCTGCCATGTATGCTTTCGCGCTAGAAACAATGATATCTGTATCTGCGGCTCGACCCGTAAAAGTTTGCCCGTTTTCTTCTATGCGAATTGTAACCTCTCCTTGGGCATCAATTCCCTCAGTCACAGCCTTCACACTAAATTCAGTTAGGTCTGGTTTCTGCTTTGTTATGCGGTTAATGGTTCTGTAGACTGCATCAACTGGGCCGGTTCCTGTTGCTGCATCTTCAAGTATGTCGCCTTCTGGTGACAGTAATCTTACTGTTGCCGTAGGAGTTATTGTGTCACCGCTTGAAACCTGTACTGACTCCATTCGCCAGACTTCTCCTTCAACGCTTTGAAGGTTATCGGTTACAATTGCTTCAAGGTCACGATCGTCAACATCGATTTTTTTATCAGCTAAGGTTTTGTAAGCTACAAAAGCACGGTTCAATTCTTCTTCAGTTAATTCGTATCCCAATTCTTCCATATGTTGTTTAAAGTAGTGCCGGCCAGATAATTTTCCGAGAACAAGCTGCGTACCCTGAGGAATTCCGATGTCAGAGGGATTCATAATTTCCCAGGTTTCTCTCATTTTCATGATGCCATCTTGATGTATCCCTGAACCATGACGGAATGCATTTTTACCCACGATTGCTTTGTTCCATTGCACAGGCATTCCGGAAAATCTTTCGACCATTTTACTAGTCCGATAAATTTCTTGAGTTTTGATATCGGTATATGTGTCTTTTAAGAAGTCTGCTCTCGTAGCGATTGCCATAATTACTTCTTCAAGTGATGTATTTCCTGCACGTTCACCTATGCCGTTTATCGTTACTTCGACTTGTTCTGCACCATGTTGGATCGCGGTTAAGGTGTTAGCTGTGCAGAGCCCTAAATCATTTTGTCCATGGAAACTAAGTTGTGCTTTATCAATATTTGGAACATTAGCCTTTATGTCATCAAATAAGGAGCCTAATTCTTGAGGAATTGCATATCCTACTGAGTCTGGAATATTTATTACACGAGCGCCTGCATCTATACACCTTTCTACTATCATGTATATAAATTTCGGATCTGAACGTGTTGCGTCCATTGGACTAAATTCCACGTTACTCGTGTAGCTTGCTGCCCTTTTTACCATTTCCTCTGCTTGGGTTAGTACTTGCTCGCGATCTTTGTTTAGCTGATGTGCCATTTGAATGTCACTACTATTAATAAAAACATGAATGCGTGGATTAGCTGCTTTCTGCACTGCTTCCCAAGCTGTATCAATATCAGTTGCGACCGCTCTGGCTAGTGCACAAATAGATACATCCCTTATCTCCCTGGAGATTGTCTGTACTGCTTCTAAGTCTCCTGGTGTAGAACATGGGAATCCTGCTTCAATAACATCAACGCCTAAACGTTCGAGCTGTCTGGCAATCTCTAGCTTTTCTTCAGGAGTGAATGCAACTCCTGCTGATTGTTCGCCGTCACGTAATGTAGTGTCGAATATATGGATTTTTCTAGCCATTGTTTCCTCTTCTCGTGTAGTTGTCGGGTTAGTAGTAATTTCTTGTACGTAATGAGCTACTACACAGCTCGGAGTCCATGCCCCGGGGAGTCCGGGGCTGAAGCATATTCCTTAACATTAAGAGGTGTACAGATTTCTATCATTCTCGGCTAATTATGACTCGCTTGACCTCAAGTTGCAATCAGTAGGTACAGAGATATTAGTTATTACATAATAATATTAATTTTTTTTTGTAATATCCTGTAGGCTTGATGTGTGTCGAATGCAATCGAGGTTCGTTCAGATGTATCAAAAGTGGCCCCGGAGGTTATTGAGTTTAGACGGCATCTTCATCAATACCCGGAACTTTCTTGGAAGGAGAAAGAAACTCAGGCATTTGTTCTTACACAGTTGGAAGCTCTAAAACTTCAAGATGTCCGTCCTGTAGCTCGAACAGGTGCTACTGCATTAATTGGTGGAGATGCTTCCGGTCCTTGTGTTCTTTGGCGTGCTGATATGGATGCACTTCCTATATTTGAAAAAACTGATTTATCCTATGCATCAAAAAATGATGGTGTCATGCATGCATGTGGGCACGATGTACATACGGCTATTGGTTTAGGTCTGGCACGTTTGCTAGTGGATAATAGTAAAAATTTGAAAGGGAGTGTCCGGCTTCTTTTTCAGCCAGCAGAGGAATCTACGAGTGGGGCACGTCTTTGCATCGAAGAGGGTATTCTCGATTCACCTAATGTTGATCGTGTACTTGGTTTACATATTAGTGCCGATGTTCCTATCGGATCGATTAATGTTGCTGCGGGTCCTTTTTTTGCAGCTCCCACCAGTTTCCGCATTGAAATACAAGGGATAGGAGGGCATGCAGCTTTACCAAATCAAGCAGTAGATACGGTCGTAATTGCTGCTCAAATAATTAATGCTCTTCAAACTGTTGTTAGTCGCAGTGTTTCGCCATTGGAAAATGCCGTTTTAACCATCGGTAAAGTTGAGGCAGGGGTTCGTGGGAACGTTATTGCTGAATCTGCACTTATGACAGGAACCATAAGAACGTATTCTGTCGAAGTACGAGATCTTATTCTTAAGCGTGTCGAATCTCTTATAAAAGGAATTTGTGATGGTTTTAATGCAACCTATATCTTTTCACATCGTAGTGACACACCAGCCTTAGTTAATGATGTTCAGGTGACAAACTTTGTGAAAGAAGAGGCTAAGCAGTTCTTCGGGAGTGATACATATTCTGTCCCTACGATGGGCGCAGAGGACATGTCATATTTCCTCAATGAGAGGCCCGGTTGTTATTTTTGGCTAGGTGCTCGTAATGAAGCGAAAGGCATTGCAGGCCGACATCATGATTCGGCTTTTGTTATTGATGAGGATGCAATTGCTCTCGGACTGGACTTTAGTCGCATACTTATAGAAAAATCTTTAGAAGAATTGTAAGGAGAAATAACTATGGCTGAACTTGGTATTTTTGAAGTGATGTATACGTGTCGTGCGATGAGGCGGCTCAAACCTGACCCTGTTCCCGAAGCACTTTTGCTTAAGCTTCTTGATGCAGGTAATCAAGCCCCTACGGGTTCAAATCGTCAAAATGTACGTTGGCTTGTTGTGCGTGATTTTGAGTTAAAAGATGAGCTTGCTAAGCAGAACCGATTTTATTTAGAGCAGCGTTCTGCTAATGCCGATGTTCCGGCACATCATGAAGGTGCGAAACGGGAGAGAATGATGCAAGCGGTACTTTGGCAGGCTGAGCATATGGCTGAGATTCCTGCGATTATAGTTGCCTGTCTAGAGTTTGATCCAGGGGTAAAACGACCTACAACGATAGGTGGGAATGTATGGCCTGCTGTTCAAAACCTCTTACTAGCAGCAAGGGCACTTGGATTGGGTGCTGCTCCAACAAATTTAGGCCTTTCAAACTTGCAGCTTGTAAAAGATCTTCTTTGCTTACCAGAAAACGTTGACCCCTATTGCTTGATTCCCGTTGGATATCCGATGGGGAAATATGGTCCTGTCACTCGACTTCCCGTGGAACAAACTGTTCGTTGGGACCGTTGGGAAGTTGGATAGACCTAAACTCCTAGTAGGATGATACCGATAGATGCCAATAGGACTCCTATTAATATTTTTTTGTTGAGCTTCTCCTTCAAAAAGACTACGCCTAGGAAAATTGCAAAAATTGGTGCTACAGCGGTTGTTACCGCAGCACGTCCTGCACCGACTTCTTGTACTGAATAAACAAATAAAATGGTGGCAGCACCTGCACCAAGGATACCTGCAGAAAACAAAAGGATGTGGTCTCTTTTTGTGATGACCCAGCGCCTAAGATCACTTTTGGGTGATATTGAAGCCATTCCTATTAAAACTGCACCTGCAGCAGGAACCCGTAATGCTCCCACTGCAAATACATTTTCCCCATCTGCTGCATCACGCAACCATACTGTTGCTATAGCCCAAAGTAGTGAAGCAAGGATCAGAAGTCCCCAGCCTCGTTTTTGTTCATTTGCAGGTTGATTTATTTGTTTTTGGTGATCTTCTTTATTTAAATTTGCAACACTGTAAACACCACTAAGAACTAATAGCGTTCCTCCTGCTGCCCAGAATGTAATTTTTTCATCTACCCAAAATACTGCTAAAAGATAAGTCAATACAATAAAAACACCAAGACTTACTGTGAATGCACGAGTGAATCCTAAGCGACGGAGGGCACCAACATAGACCGTATCACCGATAACTAATCCAACTATAGACGAAGTTATTAATGCGAGAACGACTCCAGGTTCCATCAAACGAATGTAGCTAAGGCTGCCTGTGATAGCAGCAATTATTAAGATTGCGATTGTTCCCCACAGATACCGGGTAGCGTTCATCGAGAGGGTATCAACCCTAGGTGCACTCGCAGCCATTAATGAACTTGTGATTGCCCAAAGTGCAGCTGAACCTATGCCAGCAAGAATTCCTAGTATCACTTAAATCAATATACTAGTCGTATCCGCGTGTGAAGCCTGGGCCCGTATGTTCAACACCTGGAAATTCATCACCGACGACAATGGCCTCTAGGATACCTAGTCCTACATCTGATGGGTCATCTAAATTTGTAAGAGTGGCATAGTTTTCTGCATAAGAGCCCCCAGGCCTTTGGCGAACCTCATTTTCCCCTGATTCATCCATTACTAAAACAGGGTGAGAGACATCCCAAATCTCTCCTTCCACTTTTTCTTCACCTCGATATGCTCCGCGGCCAAGTCCGTCATCCCATCCTCCCCAATAACCACCACCTTGCATATAAACTGCCTTACTGACGTTTTTCACATTGAAACGATCGATTCCTCCGTCAGGACGAGTGAAGTGAATAATCATGTTATCCAGTCTTGGCCAGCCATCTACCCAATTCATCTCCGGTACTTCCACACCGGTGTACGACCATCCTTCTTTACCAGATTCATATCGGTAATCAACCCAACTATGAATCTGTCCAGTCTCTTGTCCTCCGGTTCCAGCACTGCTAATTGTACCGTCAGGTCCAACGAGGAAGGAGTAGTAGAGCAGGCGGTCTTGAAAACGTGCGACAACCCATGTACGCATACCTGCACGTAAGCCTCTGCGACCTCCAGTTAATGGTGGTGCTCCGAAAGGATTCGGTTTTTCTCCCATTCCGGTATTTCCAGTTCCCCAGGAGTGATCCCTTGCACCGGCCCATCCGTCAGCAACATCGAATTTCCATTCTCTATCTCCAACTTTGAGCGAACCTGAGAGGTCTCCAGCTTGAATGTAGTTAGAACGTTCCACAACAAGGCGCCCATCTGCATAGAAACGTGTTCCTGGCGCTTCGTCGTAAGGAGGTGACACACCTTCCCACAAGATATCAAATGAAATGCCATGTGGATTCTCGTCACATGTCAAACGATATTTGCGATGACCATCGATAATGTTTTTTCCAAATGGTCCGACGGTTATGCCATCAATATCTGGTCTTAGTCGTCGACTTGCCCGTAGATTGTACTGTTTTCCATCATCTGTTGTGGCCATTGCATAGGCATCAATTACATTGGTATTCGCATATACACGTATGGCAGTGATTAAATTCACTTCACCATTAGGGTCCCCAATGCAATCCCAGTAGCCATCACTCCAGCCGGGATCAGAGCTTAAGATAGTGTTGAATGTATCTAGAGTTTGGTGTCTTGGCCATTCATCTAAAGTAGTTAAAACACGTTGATTTGGCATTTGGTTTCCTCACATATGTATGGATTTCTTCGTAAGCATAGAGGTTATAGTTATCACTAGTTAACGTATTACCTAATTCCTACCTAAGTCACACGATTCTAGACTAAAAAACTGATTTTTGTCCGAAAATTTCTATAAAATTAAAGTTGCTCACTTAGATAAAAGGAAGAGCGCATTACAAGTTTACATTAGTGTTGGCAATACCACCTAGAAACCTTAGGCCATCATGGCTCCATCTACCGGAAGCTCTACCCCGCTAACATAAGATGCTTCATCTGATACTAGGAAAGTAACAACACTAGCTATTTCAGCTGCTGTTCCTAAACGTCCAAGTGCAGCTGGGTTTGCAGATGGACCTTGTTCTCCAGGTGGCCCTTCATTATCTGTTCTCATTTCAGCTGCTTCTGCAGCTGCTTGATGTAGCATGGGTGTATCGATTGTTCCCGGATTAATTGCATTCACACGAATTCCGTTTGGGCCATAAGCTCGTGCTAGTGATCTTGTAAGTAGTGAAACACCTGCTTTCGATGCCCCGTAAAGTGCTTGGAGAGGAACCCCGTGCAATGCTGACACTGAAGATGTATTAACGATTGCCCCACCGCCACGTTCGATCATTTTTGGTATTGCAAATCTACAACCTAGGAAGACCCCTCTTAGATTTATTCGCATTAATTCATCCCACTTTTCGATTGGGTCGTTGAGTGTATCGAACCAAAAATGCACAGCTGCATTGTTATGCATAATATCCAAACCACCGAATTCTTGAAGGGCTAGTGAGATAACGCTTTCCCAGTCTTCCTCACTGCCTGAGTCTGCTCGAGCAAAGAGAGCCTCACCACCTCCTGATTGTATTGAATCTGCAACCGTTTGACCTGCATCAGAATTTATGTCTGTCAGGACAACTTGTGCGCCTTCTGAAGCCCACCTTCGCGCGACGGCTTCACCCATACCCATGCCTCCGCCAGTGACAATACCTACTTTTCCTTCTAGTAACATAGTTTTCTCCGTTTAGATTTGCATACTATAATCTTGTGCTTACAAAGTGGCCTACTTCTAGGTGTTTGTTAAGGTAAATAGAATATAACCCCTCCACTTTGTTGAGGTGTAATAAAAGTACTATGCCCGGTATGACTTTGTAGATCATCTGTGAGGTTAGGGTTTACTAATTCCTCGAGAGCCTTGTTAGGTTCTGTAAGTGAGTTAGTTTTTAAACCGATGTGGTGGAGCCCTCCCCCATTCTTTTGTAAAAAATTATGAACATTGCCCTTATTGATTGTGGGCGAAATTATTTCGAAATGTAATTCACTGTTAGGCATTCTTAGTCTGCATCCCGCAAAGTTTGTTGTGCTCTGTCCCCAGTGTTCTACTTCTTCGAATCCAAAAATTGAACTATGCCATGCAATTTGTTTTTCAAGATCTTGCGTAAACAGGCAAACATGATCGATGCTTACCCCTCCCTTTGAACTCGCTGAAGATTCGTTCCCTGCTTGTTTCCTCGAATGATCGAGTGGTTCAAAAAGCTGCCAGAGCACCCCACCACTATCACGCGGGTGTATATATGTCATTTTCCAAATACCATCTTCTGAAACACCGCCGAAGGGCTGTAGTCCTTTCGTTTTCATTTCTGCGATGGCTTTATTTATTGAAGGAACTTCAATGGTTATATGGTGTAGGCCAGGGCCGCGCTCATTTAGGAATTTGGCTACGAAACTTTGGGGAGAACTAGGTTGGAGGATTTCCCATTGGAGATCAGAGTCAGGAATTTTTAAAACGCAGCCATGGAAAGGGGTTGTAGGACCTGCTGAGAATTCACGAAGAAATTTAAAATTAAATAATTGTTCCATCAAAACTGCTTGGTCTTTCCATTTGGGGACAGCCATACTTATGTGGTCGACATGCTTGATCTCAATCATTTTTTGGAAACCTTTAATTTTATCGATCCTAGCATAGGAGAACAGTCTTAATTCAACTTGGGTTTACATACGCCGTCTATCTTGACTAGGATCGCCTATGACTTCACCGAGAGTGACTATTCTTGCAAACCCATATGCCCGCAGGGCACGCCACTTTAATCCAGGTGTTGCTCTCAGTTACTTAGAATCTCATGGATATCAAGCTCATTATGAAACTCCTTTAGGTGTAGAGGAGTTAGCTAAAAGTGCGAAAAAGTCTGCAGATAGAGGAGACGAAATACTGTTCGTGTTTGGTGGTGATGGCACATTGCGGATAGCTGCAGGTGCGCTATCCGGATCTCAAACTGCTTTTGCCGCATTAGCTGGTGGTACTACAAATGTATGGGTAAGAGAGATGCATATTCCGTTTGATCCTCACAAAGCCATTGAAACGCACTTAAATGGACAACGTACAAAAATAGATTTAGGGCGCGCTAATGGTGAACCGTTCATATTGATGGCTGGAATTGGATGGGATGCTGAGATTGCTTCACACGTT
>CAWVTC010000041.1:0-11942 GCA_963933025.1 uncultured Dehalococcoidia bacterium
TGGTGAAGATAAGATTTGTGGTGGTGTTATGGACGTTTTTGTTGAGAGAATAGTTGACGCAGGCGCATAACTGTCGTGATGTTGTAGACTAGTGCGGTAAAGCTTCATAAGGAGGTCGTTATGCCTACTCTACTTTTCGGTACTATTGGTGCTCCAGAGATTGCCATTGTTGCTGGTGTAATAGTCCTTATGTTCGGTGTTGGCAAGATTAGTGGCCTAGGCAGAGAATTTGGTAACTCGATTAAGGAATTCCGTCGTGCTGTGAAAGAACCGATTGATGCTGAATCAGATGATTCGCCGGTTGAAGATCAGCCTCAAACGGCTGCTTCAGTTAAGCAAACACAGGAAACTCCCCCATCTACTGCTGCTGATAGTAGCGAGACAAAGAAAAATATTTTCTAATTTTTTGAGAGGTTTGATTAGCTTTCCCATCTAGATGGGAAAGGATTAGAGAGCTTGTTTGAGTACAGGCTTTTTTTATTACGATCCTCCTGCAACTGCAGGAACAATACTAACTTCAGAATTATCCTTTAATACGGTTTCCATTCCTTCTTCAAATCGCACATCTTCACCGTCAATGTAAACATTTACGAAACGCCGTAATTCGCCATCTTCTTCAAGTATTCGTTCACTAAACCCAGGAAATCTTTCCTCAAGATCTGTAATACATTCGCGTAGAGTCGAACCGAAGCCATCTACTGTGGGTACATTGTCAGTAAGATTTCTTAACGGTTGTGGTATACGTACTAGAATTGCCATTTTTCCTACCTAACCTTCTATAATGTCGCCTGGTAAAGGATCAATGCGAATGCCTTGTTCCTCGGCCCAAGATATTCCCTCTTCAATTGCGTTATTCTCACCCTCTAGTTCGAGAATAACCCAGCCTGTCGTCTCGTCAACATCGGCCATTCGGATATTCGTTACAATTTCAAACCGATGTCCAAGTTCATAAATTACAGGATTTTTAATTAATTGTGGTTCAAATGTAAATTTCAATCGTCGTTTTGGCATCAGTTCAAGTCCTCTTTTTTGGGTAGAGAAAGATAAGCCTGATCAAAGCTTTGTTGAGTTGCTTCAATCTCCAGTGCTGGATTAAGTGAGTCTACAACAGCCTCAGCAGTTTTGGCTCCCGCACCGGTTATGAATGCAACAACTAATTCATCAGGGTCGATATGTCCTTGATCGACAAGTTGTTTTACACTTGCGACTGTCACACCCCCTGCGGTTTCTGCAAAGACGCCCTCGGTTTCAGCTAGAAGCTTAATCCCTTCGATAATCTCAGGATCACTTACTGATGCACAGGCGCCATTAGTCTTCTGTAATTGAACCAAGCTGTAATACCCATCTGCAGGATTACCTATTGCAAGTGATTTTGCAATCGTATTTGGTTTCTGTGGTCGAAAGGTAAGTGAATTTTCTCGCCAAGCAGTTGCAACTGGTGAACAACCTTCTGCTTGCGCTCCGCTCATTCGAGTTTGAGGTTTATCAATAAGCCCTGTTCTTGCAAATTCTTCAAACCCCTTCATGATTTTTACGAAGAGCGAACCACTTGCTATTGGAACTACGCAGTGATCGGGGGTACGCCAACCGAGCTGTTCGGCAACTTCAAAGCCTAAAGTCTTTGAACCTTCTGAGTAGTACGGACGAATGTTTACATTTACGAAACCCCAATCGTAAGTTCCTGCAAGTTCTGCACAAAGTCGATTCACCGCATCATAGTTTCCCTGAACTTTTACTAGTGTTGGCCCATAGATACTTGAACCTATTATTTTCCCTGCTTCTAGGTTGTCTGGAATAAAAACTACTGCTTCCATTCCTGCGGCGGCGGCATGCGCACTTACGCTATTTGCTAGATTTCCTGTACTAGCACAGGCTAATGTGGTGTATCCAAGCTCGCGCGCCCGTGAGCTTGCTACAGCTACGACACGATCCTTGAATGACCATGTTGGATTTTGTGTATCATTTTTTATGTAAAGATTTTTTAAACCTAAAGCTTTGCCAAGGTTTTTTGCTTGAAATAAGGGTGTGTATCCAGCCTTTATATCAATGGCTGTTTCAACCTCACACGGTAAGAATTCATGATAGCGCCATAGCGTTGCAGGGCGCTGTTCGATAGCCTTTCGTGTGATTGTTTTCTTGATAGCTTCCTCGTCATAGACAACCTCAAGGGGAGCGAAACAAAATTCACATACATGAATAGCTTCTAATTCAAAAAGTCGTCGGCATTCACGACAACGGAGATTTTTTGCATACATTTTTTAATTTCTCTGCACAGACAGCATAATTTCTATAGATTTATTTAATTCTTCGAGGTGTAGCTTGTTGAGATGTAGGTCAAAACATGCTTACTCGGCCCAGTAAGGTTTTCATTAGTAACTCCTAGTGCGGGCCGGTACCTTGAATCAGGCGCTGGAGCGCTCTCATCTCTCCCTTTTTACAGGGACCGGAGTTGGCACCTTTCTATGTAGGTTGCCTGGGTTTCGAAGGGCCGGTTCCCTCCACCCATCTCGATAAGGGCGGCCGCGCAATGCGTTTAGTAGATTCTACCTGCAGTGTATGTGGTACGCCAGCCACTTGGACTATATTAATTTAGGGGAGGCTGGATATTATGAATGATCAGTTATCAAGTGCGGATCGGGCAAGTTGCTCAAGAGCACGATCTTCTGTAGGCGGGTTGTGTAAGCCCGCTCGAACATCACGATAATAACGCTCAAGAGGCCGCTTTTTTTGCAAACTTACTCCCCCTACAACACGCATTGCTAGATCTACTGCCTGGATGCAATTGTTTAGAGTATCGATTTTTGCAATTACTACTCGGTCAAGAGGCCGAGTTTTGTTATTTATAGATTCATCTTGCTGTTTCCAGTGGTCTGCTGCATCGTGGATTAGCGTCCTACTGCGGTGTAATAGCAAATCTATTTTTGCAATTCTAGATCTTATGCTTGGGTTGTTCTTGATTAATTGTTGGTTATTAGGTTTACGTTCGCGTGCAAATTGCACCGCATAGTTTCGGGCTGCCTGTGCTACTCCTAGTGTGGTTGCTGCTACCCCGAGTGCAAACCATGCGGTACCAGGTCCGCTTCTCTTGTTTGTTTGACCTGGTTTTCTTTTCCCAAGCAATCTATTTTCAGGTATAGATATGTTTTCTAAAATGATGTCATGGCTTCCACTTGCTCTCATTCCAAGTGAATCCCATGTTTCCTTAATAGTTAGCCCTGCATCTTCACGAAATACTAAGAAGTTGGCCAAATAGGTACTGTTCTCTTCGTCAATTCGAGCAAGAATTATGAAATAGGACAGTAGAGGTGCCATTGTTGTGAAAGTTTTTTCTCCATTCAATTGCCATCCATTCGATGTCCGAGTTGCGATTGTTTCTGGTATACCACCTCCTGCAGGGCTACCTAAACCTTCTTCTGTTGCTGCGGTATTGACGAGTTTGCCTTCTTTGGTTGCAGCAAGGCACATTTCTTTGAACCAAATCATAGGGTAGCTTTGGGCTTCTCTTTCACTGCCGAATATTTTTAGATGCATTGTTAGTGCCAGTGCTGTTGCCCCATCACCTAATGCTAGAGTTTCCAGGACGTCTACATAAGTTTGCAATGATTCTTCATAACCACCGTAAATTTTAGGAACAGTGAGGCCTAAAAACCCACCATTTTTTAAGGCCTCAAAATTTTCAAAGGGAAATGAACCCTCCCGGTCATGTTTTGGTGCGTTATCTGCGAATTTGACAGCCAAAATTTTTGCTTTTTCTATCCACTCATTACTTTCCATAATGTGCAGTTTACTCGAGTTATTGATACTTTTCGTATTCGTAGTTTTATCTGTTTTATAATCATTTAAAAAGTACGGAGGAATTATTGTGGAGGACCCCAAACTTATTGCAGAACGTTTACTTGGTAACGTCGAAAAAGTTATTATTGGAAAAAATCGTGAGCTTCGTTTAGCTATTACAGCTTTACTATGTGGAGGACATTTACTTGTAGAAGATGTTCCGGGAGTTGGGAAAACAATGCTCGCACGAGCAATTGCCGTTTCTAGTGGATGTTCGTTTAAACGAATACAATTTACGCCAGACTTGCTTCCGAGTGATGTTACTGGTGTTTCTATTTACAATCAGCAAACCAATGATTTTGAGTTTCGTTCGGGACCAATCATTTCACAAATTGTTCTTGCCGATGAAATCAATCGAGCTACTCCAAAAACACAATCCTCCTTGCTTGAAGCAATGGAAGAGCGGCAAGTAACTGTTGATGGTATAACTCATAAAGTACCCCTACCGTTTATGGTTATGGCTACTCAAAATCCTATTGAATATGAAGGTACTTTCCCATTACCTGAGGCACAGCTTGATCGATTTTTAATACGAGTAAATTTGGGTTATCCAACGCCTGATGATGAAGTGACAGTGCTCGATGAGCAACAGGTAAGTCATCCGGTAGATGCCTTGAAATCAGTTACTGATCCTACTGAAATTGAGCAGGTTCAACGTGCAGTACGAGAGGTTTATATAGATCCACTTATCAAGCAGTACATAGTCGCGTTAGCTGGTGCTACACGACAGCACGAAGATGTATACCTTGGAGCAAGTCCACGTGGTTCAATTGCACTTCTTCGAACTTCTCAGGCCAGTGCTCTTTTAGAAGGTCGTGATTACGTGATTCCAGATGATGTAAAAAATCTGGCTTTTGTTTCACTTGAACATCGCATAATTATAAGTCCAGGTGCGCGTGTTAAAGGTACGTCTGCAGCTGATATTTTGGCTGATTGTTTAAGTCGTGTCTCTGTTCCAGGTACGCACCCCAAGGATTGAGAGGAAACGCTTGTGCGCCCTATTTTACAAAAGCTGAGATTTGGCTCGCCTACTGCTAGCTTTCTAGTTTTGGTATTGATTGCTTGTGTTGCAATTGCTGCATCGACGGGTTTTTGGTTACTTTTTCGTGTGGCTTATATTGTTGGGTTTAGCTTGGTTATTGCTTTTTTTCTTGCTTGGCTTAATACACAAGGTCTGATCGTAAAGGTTGAGCGACGATCATTAAGAGGCCAAGTGGGGGGGGAGGTCGAAGAGCTTATTGAAATTCAAAATCCAACGTGGTTTCCCCGAATTTGGATTGAGAGTGAGGATCCTAGTGATATGCCGGATCACAATAATCGACGTGCTCTTGTAATACCCATGCGGCGGCTTCGGAACTGGGTGAGCACTACGCGGCTAACGCGACGTGGATTTTATGAGTGGGGTCCTGTTTCCGTTGTTGGATGTGATCCATTTGGAATTTTTAATTACGAAAAGCGTTTTGGGAAAGCACAACAGCTTCTTGTTTATCCAGAAGTTTCTGAATTGCCGAACTTTCAGACACCGCCGGCTAATCTTCCCGGGGAAGGTCGATTTAGACGGAGGACTCACTACGTCACTCCTAATGCTTCTGGTATTCGTGATTACGCGCCAGGCGATCCTTTTTCTCGTATACATTGGCGTTCAAGTGCTCGTACTGGTGAGCTTATGGTGAAAACTTTTGAACTTGATCCGACTAGTGATGTTTGGGTTATTACCGATATGGATCAATCCGTCCAATTTGGTTCAGGAGATGAGAGCACTGAAGAGTACGTTGTTCGCATTGCAGCTAGTATTGCTTGCCGCTACGTGAATGCTAATCGTTCTGTAGGGCTGATGTCATTTGGTGAAACTTTTGAACTTATCGAACCTGAGCGTGGTTTACGATTATTAGATCGTATTTATGAATCATTAGCTGTTGTGAATGCTGTTGGTCAAGTACCGATTGATAATATTTTAATTGAAGAACAACGTCGATTTGGTAGGCATACGACACTCGTAATAATTACATCTTCGGCCGTTTCTAACTGGGTAACTACAGTTCAATCATTTGTTCAGCGTGGGATTCGTGTGGCTGTGGTTCTGGTTGATCCTCTCTCTTTTGGCGGCGAGATTTCCTCTTCCCAAGTTTATGCCGAGCTGACTGGTTCAGGCATATTGACTTATGTCGTTAAGCAAAATGATTCGCTGCCTTTGGTTTTAAATGCATCTACTGCAGGTGGTGATGTATGGCAGGGATGAAACGTATTAGAAGTTTGAGAAGCATGCCAGTGGATACGCCACGTTTCTTTTTGAGTTTTGAAGATTGGATAACACTCGTCCCCACTTTTGCTATCTATGTGGCTGTTTCTATTGCAGTACAGCAGGCTGAGTGGGTTCGGAATTTTCCACCTTTGTATCCCACAGTAGTAGGTGGTTTATTCTTTGGTCTTTTGGCGACCAGATTGCGGTTGAGATGGCCTTTATTACATGGATTTGTTGTAATTCTTGGTTTCGGCTTAATTATTCTTTCAGTGCAATCTTATGCTGATGGTCGTGATTTCGCCGAGCGAGTTGTCGATTTGAGTCTGCGCTTACCAATGTGGTGGTCCGATATACGTGCTGGAGAAATTAGTACTGATAATCTGCCGTTCGTGACAACTGTTCATCTCTTGGGTTTCTTCCTTTCGTATATTGCAGCCTGGTCAATATATCGTTGGAGAATTATTTCAATTGCTATAGTGCCTGCTGCTGTTGGTCTACTAGTAATTGTCTCAACTATAAAAGGGCAACCTTCTGGTGCTGTTGTACTTTTTACGCTGGGAGCTCTTTTACTCGCCGGGCGAATGGCTATGCAGCGTCGTCTTGTTCACTGGGAACGTGTTCACGTGGATTATCCAGAATTTATTAGCCTGCGATCTTTACAGGTCACTGTCGTGTTGAGTGTGCTACTCGTTATTTTTGCGTGGGCTGTTCCATTGGGGAAACAGGCAGATGCTTTTTCTAAGGTTGGAGAAAAAGTCGCAACTCCCATAGTAGAGATATTTGAACCACTTTCAAAGTTAGTTAATGATTTACGTGGCGTTGGTGGTAATTTTCATAAATTTGAAGATTCTCTTGCCATTAGAGGTGATATCAAATTAGGGGAAACCTTACTTTTTGAAGTTCAAAGTGATAGGCCCTTCTTAATGAGAGGAACTTCTTACGATTTTTATACTGGCCGTGGATGGAAAAGAGGTGAACATCAAACGTTGTTGTCTGCAAAGGGCGAAATGCTAACTGCAGCTATCGAAGCCGTTTCCTATAGAGCGCGTGTTGCTGTAGAACTTCAGGTTCGTGCTTTTGACGATGGGAACACTCTTTTTACATTAGGTACACCTCTTGGGGCACGTGATCTTTCTATTAAAGCTGATGTTGCCACAGATTATTTGGGTGAGTTGGAACGTATCATTGCTGCGGATGGTATTGATGTTGGCCAGAGTTATACAACTCGAGGGACTTACAGCATTGCTACTCCCCAACAACTCTTGAATGATGGAGTTAATTATCCTGCTTGGATTCGTGAACGTTATTTGCAGCTTCCAGATGATTTACCGCTAAGAGTTGGGGAAGAGACCTCACGAATTCTTGATGAAGCAGATTCTGCAAGTCCGTATGCGTCTGTAATCATTATTAATGAATATTTGCGTTTGTTGGAAATTGATTTCAATCTTCGAAAACCTCCAGCGCGTCGTGATGTTGTCGATTATTTACTCTTTGACTCTAAAAAAACATATTTCGATTTAAGTGCGACTGCTATGGTGGTCATGTTGAGGACCCAAGGTATTCCTGCTCGAATTGCAGTTGGTTATGCATTAGATACTGAAGATGTAAGTGGTTTGACATATAGTGTTCGGAAAAACGATGCATACTCTTGGGTTGAAGTCTATTTCCCACAATATGGGTGGGTAGAATTTAATCCTTCTAGTGATCGACCGGCTACGACTGTTTTGCTTACTGAAGAGGCGGGTGATCAGCCCGCTTTACGGGAAAGTGTTGTACTTGATTCGCTCCCGTTGCCACTTCCTGAAATTGATCTTACTGTCGACGATCTGCTTTCAGCTTTGAAGAGTGATGTTGATAAAAAACAGACTTGGTTAATTGCTGTTTGGATATCCGTTGGTATCATTTCCTTCCTAGTGATTAGTGTTTTTGGTAGCCGTTTGTTCTGGCTTTGGAATCTACGTGGCCTTGAATCCACATCTCGATATGTTGCTTCAGTACAACGTCTTTCTGGTTGGGCAGGAATTTCAGTAAACGACAAAGAAACCATTCGTGAATGGGGTGACAGGTTGGGGAAACGTATCCATCAGATTGACGATCTGCGTACATTAATAGAGAACTTTGAGGCTGATCGGTATGGTCCACCTAAAAATGTCAAAAATGACTCTAAAGTGAGTGCAGAGGTATATACAAACTTACGGAAGTCACTTGCTGCTGCGATTTTACGCCGGTTCCGTCGGCTTTCAGGCTAAAAAGATTAAACATTAAAGAGGATATTCATTACGTCACCATCTTTGACAATATAGTCCTTTCCTTCAGTTCTGATTAATCCTTGCCTTTTAGCTTCAACTTCTGTTTTCACATTTAGCAAAACATCCCAGGCTATTACTTCTGCACGAATAAATCCTCTTTCAAGATCACTATGAATTTGCCCCGCAGCTTTCGGTGCTGATAGACCCTCCGCAATTGTCCAGGCACGACATTCATCCTCACCGACGGTGAGAAAACTAATTAGCCCAAGCAATTCATAGCTTAGTCGCAGAACACCTTCATAGCCGCGTTCTAAGCCACCCATATCTTCCTGAAATTCCTTAGCCTCGTGCTCGCTGAGACTGTTGAGTTCCATATCAAATTTTGCAGAAAGTGTTGTAGCTGCTCGACCTATTTGGTTATTCGATGATTGCAGTGTTTCCATAAGTGGGGCTTCTTCACCAATTGTTTCCTCGCCAACATTAATAATTTCAAGTAATGGTAAGGAAGTTAAAAAGCTGGTTCCTTGAAGCAATCGTGTTTCATCTTGACTTAGAGATATCGCCCGTATGGGTACTTCTTGTTCAAGTTCTTGTTTTAGGCGCTTTAGTACAGTATCTAATGCAAGTAAAGGCCCACGTTCACTTTGTTTAAGTGAACGTAGTTCTGGTTCTATGCGTTCTAACCGTCGTTCAAGCATGGCTAAGTCCGCGAAAGCTAATTCCAAATCCATTGCTATACGGTCCCGTTCGAAATCTATAGTTTCTTCTGGGTGTGGCACGGATTCATTTTCAAAAGCACGTACCACATGTAAAAGAGCATCCATCGCCCCAAGTTCATTCAAAAAACGACCTTCGAGGCCATGTCCTTTACCAAATGATGCGTTTCCTGCTGGGAAATCAAGATATTCTACGGATGCGTAAGTTGTTTTTTTTGGTTTATAAATTGCTGAAAGAGCATCTAATCGTGGGTCTGGAACAAAGGATGTTGCTACATTTGTTTTTGTTTCGGACCCATAATTCCCCACGGTTTCATTACGCGCTGCGATTGCATTAAAAACAGTTGTCTTTCCTGAGCGTGGCAAGCCGATGATTCCTATGCGCATTACCTGAGGCTACAGTCTTCTTTCACAATGCGCTGCTTGGGTATTTTTATAAGTGTCAAAGCATCAATTATTCTAAGTTTGCGATTTTCTCTATAACTTTTAATTCTCTCAGAATACGTTGTTTATTATTGCTTATTATTTTTCCTGCGTATTCTGCTTTGGCAGCATCAGCATCACTAAAAAGTTTGGATTCAAGTAAATTTTCCAATTCTTCTCGGTCTTCTTCTATTAAGTCTCCTTCGGGTGTTAGCCACCAATCAAGAATTAGATCTCGATAATGGACTGAGTTATTGGTAAAACGAAGATCCCCAATTGCATCGAAACGATGTGCTATAAGCTGGCCCTTAAATTTCATTCGGTAAATGTTATATGGTCGGCGAAGCCAGAAATAACCATAAGAAACTGTTCCTGCAGGTATTGATATAGGAGTTCTATAGACTGTGCCGCCTGTTGACATGGTAAAGCTGACAACACGTAGTTCGTTATGTTGGTAGACCAGGCTACATTCATAGCGTTTTAAACTACCATCGGGCTTTAATTTGTGTTCTACCCAAGAAGATTTTTTTACCAATGGCCTCTCCGCTGTACTCATCGTACAATTGTCAGGGGTTTTCTAGTGTTGCGGTATTGTTTTGGCCTAGTTGCTATTTTAAGCGTCGTCTGCCTTGTGTATCTTGGCATCGGCGCAATCGTCGACGGCTATTTTTCTGCAAATATAATTCCAGATAGATTCGTTCCTGCATCTTGGGCAGCACCTGATTCCTGGAGTGAATGGCGCGATATCGTACTTATTATTTGTGGTCTATTTTTTGCAGTTGCCATTGTAATTTTGGTTGCTATTTTATTTGTCTTGCTGCGACTAGTAATGTCCTTTAGAAAGCTTACCCGTGATCGTATCGAACCAGCAGTTGATACGGTTCGAGATCTAGTTGATAGTTTACGGGCCACCGCTGATTTTATTGGTGAATCAGTTGTTTCTCCAATAATCCGTATATATGGCGTGGTTACTGCTTTAAAGACTCTTTTGTTTGGTGCTAATCGTTTTTTTGATAATGAGCAGGGAACTCGTGGGCTATCACTTGAGTGGAAAACATTGTTTGGCATATTAAATCGTATTTTTGATGGGGAAAAAGATGACCAACGATAGCGTAGAGCGTTCCGAGGAGCAAGAAGAGATAGATCCAACTGAAATCTTGTTAGAAGAACTTATTGATGAAGCTGTTCAGGCCTCTCATCGAAAAGAAAAAGAATTATGGAAACGTTATCATGTGTTACGCGGAAAGAATCATTCTAGGAGGGGCAAAGAGTAAGGTTTTGTTTCAAAAAGGAGAGGTGCTGGAGTGGCTGAACAGGCACGCCTGGAAAGCGTGTAGAGGCGCAAGTTTCTCGTGGGTTCGAATCCCACCCTCTCCGCCAGCAAAGTACAAATACGCTTAATGGCGGAAATGTCGTATACCTGTGAAGACTAGTCCTACGTCATATTTGTTGCAGCAATCAATCCCGTCTTGATCTCGAAGGCTCCCGCCTGGGTGTGCGATTAATTTCACTCCTGATTGGCAAGCATGCTCAACTGCGTCGTTCCATGAAAATGGAAAAAAAGCATCACTTGATAGTGTGGAACCTTGTACTCCATCTCCAGCTTTTTCAATTGCAATATCAAGACTTTTGACTCGGTTAGGCTGACCACTTCCCATTCCTAACAGTTGACCATTTTTTGCGATGACAATCGCATTACTCTTAATGTGTTTCACACAACGCCAAGCAAATTTAAGATCGCTCATTTCTGTGGCAGTAGGCTTTCTTTGTGAAACTATGTTCATTTCAATATTTTCTGGAGTTAGGGAATCTGCATTTTGGGTAAGCCAACCACCACCTATTTGCCTCAAAGATCTGTGGTTTTTTTTGAGTGGCCTGGCTTCCAATATACGTAGATCTTTGGATTTACCTTTTAAAATTTCTAGCCCTTTTTCAGTAAAGCTAGGTGCTATTACTAATTCATAAAACATTCGTGTCTTCTCATCATTTGGGTTACGGAATTCCCGAATTTCCTGCGCCAATTTCTGATCTACTGTTCGATTAAATGCAACGATTCCTCCAAAAGCACTAATTGGGTCACCGTGTACTGCCAGCCGATAAGCCTCCTGTAAATCATTCCGACTTGCAATCCCACAGGGATTTGTATGCTTGACAATTACACATGTGGGATCTTCAAAGTCATTTACACAATTCCAAGCAGCATCTGCATCTAAGTAATTGTTATAAGACAGTTCTTTGCCATGATGTTGTTTTGCAAAGGCAATACCGCCGCCTTCATGTGCCGCCAGTGTAGAATCTTTATAGAGAGCCGCATTTTGATGAGGGTTTTCTCCATAGCGTAATGTGCTTATTAGGTCTAGAGATGTAGTTAATTCTGGAGGGTTTTCTTGTCCTCCAATTGACCACATCCATTCAGCGACTGTGCTGTCATAGGAGGCTACATGTTGAAATGCCTTCCAAGCAAAATGCTGACGGTTT
>CAWVTC010000042.1:0-11714 GCA_963933025.1 uncultured Dehalococcoidia bacterium
GTGATGCAGATTTCCACAGAGAGCGTGTTGCTCAAATGTTAGAAATCTAATCTAGCAAGCATTACAATTTTCAATGGGTGTGACCGCCACCTGGTCCATGTGTATGACCGTGCGGGTGACTATGGCCGCCCATACCAGGAGGTTGCGTTGCAGTACTACTATCATCGGCCTCTGTTCCAGTATCGCCTTCCCAAGGGGCAGGCCCATCACCAACCCCAGCTTCCATTCGACCACCTACTGAAAAATTTCCGAGTACTTTCGCAGCGCGCTCATTACAGGTAGGACATGGAAACAATTGGGTAACTTCAGACATCGGCAACCGAATTTCAAAAGCTACATTACATTTCTTACAAAAATATTCATATAAAGCCATATTTGAATGGTAACGCTCTTTTTTTGTATTGAACAAGTAGCCTTATCAGTCTCAATGGTTCATTCTTAGAAAATGGTAAAGATAAACCGTGTCTATACGAAAACCGGAGATAAGGGTGACACCTCCCTCGTTGGTGGTATTAAAATACCAAAAGATAGTCTACGTATTGAAACATATGGCACTGTTGATGAGTTAAACAGTGCCATTGGATCTGCAATAGCAGCTGATTTAAATACTGAGCTTCGTGAACCATTATTAGTAATTCAACAAGTCTTATTTAACTTAGGAGCCGAATTAGCGACATTACCGATTGAAGGTGAAGAGCAAGCTGGTGGCCCAACGATACAAACAACACATGTCAAACAATTGGAAATATGGATTGATGCATGGAACGAAAACCTACAACCTCTCACAAGTTTTATCTTGCCTGGGGGAACTGCATCTGCCGGTTTACTCCATCTAGCTCGTACAATATGTAGAAGAGCTGAGAGGTTAGTCGTTGCATTGTCACGGCAAGAAAAAGTCGGGAAACAAGTTATACCTTATTTAAATCGCCTTAGCGATTTGCTGTTCGTTGTAGCGCGTACTGAAAACCGTCTTAGCGAACAGGAAGACATACTCTGGGATAGTCGCAGATTCTAAAAATCAGCAGCAAGTCTTACTGGGGAAGGATATTTTAGGAGTGTTAACCCCCACAGGGATGTTCCTATTACGCGAAAAAGGCCCTCCCAAGGGCAATCTTTCCATGTTTAAGTTAAGACCAAATTTTGAATGGGTTATATGACAAATCATCCGAATCAAATGTATCTATACCCTCATGCTTTTTTAAAAAGTTAACTACCATATAAGTGAAAGGAGTCCCAATTACTTCATAGACCACTTTGGCAATCCACACTTGCCAAATTAAAATACCCCCTTGAAATGCAGCACTCCCTACAAAAGCTACGGTTGTAAAAATAGCCGTATCAAGCCCCTGGCCAACAATAGTAGAAGTGATTGTGCGTGACCACAGGAAACGTCCTTTGGTAATCTTTTTCATACGAACTAAAACATATGTATTTGCAAACTCACCAGCAATAAAAGCAAGGAAGGAACCTAGTACAATCCGCCAAACAGGGCCTAAAATAGCTTCATAAGCATCCTGATCATCCCAAAATGGCGCAGATGGCATTTCCATAACAATTATGATAGAAAAAACTACAATTACATTTGCTAGAAAAGCGGACCAAATAGTCATTCTAGCAATTCGAAACCCATAAACTTCGGCAAGAATATCTCCAAAAATATAAGAAATAGGAAAAATAACAATTGCCCCAGGAAAGTAAACTGCTCCAAATGGAATAAGCCCATCAAAATTCACCATTTTTATCGCAACAATATTTGAAACAATAAGAACTCCAGCAAAAATAACTGCTACTGGGATAAGCAACCTTGACTGATGACCATTGGGAAGAATTAACACTAATTAACAAGTCCTCATTTTAAGTGATGTTAAATTAAATTTAGGAACGAGGAAGACCCAAGCCTCGGGTTGCAATAACATTTCGATTGACCTCACTAGTACCACCAGCAACTGTGTACGAAGGGCCTGCTAAAGCCCAACGCTCTATCCTGCCTTTCAAAGGAGCATGCAAGCTGTCAGGTTCAAGCAATCCATGCATACCCAAGACTCGAATACCACTAGTTCCAATTCGGCGTTGCAACTCCGTTCCAAAAACCTTGCTAATTGAAGCTTCATAATTTGGACTTAGGCCCTGGCTCTGCATATGTGCGACCCGATAACACAACCATCGACCTATCTCAAAGTCTATTGCACGATCAGCAAGTTCGAATCGTACTTCCATACTTGCCAAGTCACTCCTACGCACAGTTTCAACCAATGCCTCCAAGGTAGAACGTGACATGACAACCCTATTTATCGATGATCTTTCTTGATCAAGCGTCCCAGCTGCGGTATACCAACCACGATTTTCTTCACCAATAAGGCAATCTTTTGGTATCCGCACATCTTCGAAAAAAACTTCGCAAAAATGCCCTGTCTCCATAAGATTCGTAAGCGGCCGCACAGTAACTCCTGGCAAATTCATATCTAAAATAAAGTATGATATCCCCCGATGTTTCGGAGCTTCAGGATCTGTACGGGCCAATAAAATTCCCCAGTCAGCTTGAGCCGCACCTGAAGACCAAATTTTTTGACCATTCAAAACATATTCATCCCCATCACGCACTGCACTAGCTTGAAGCGATGCTAGATCCGAACCTGCACCAGGTTCACTAAATAATTGACACCAGTTTGAACTTCCATTACGAAGTCCTGGTAACCATCGCTCCTGCTGTCCCAACGTACCTTGTTGCATTAATGCTGGACCTGCTAACCAAACACCTTGATCGTATGCACCTGGCGCACCACGAGATGACATCTCTTCCATATAAATTGTTTGCATAACGAAATCTGCCCCACCACCACCAAACTCAGTTGGCCAGCCCAATGTGAGCCATTCTCGTTCAGCTAATTTTTCACGAAACTGCCTTGTAAACAGAGCCTGCTCAGGATCCATTTCCTCACGATCATTTCGCATATTCCAGTCATCATATGGAAGTTCCCGATCTAAAAAATCACGTAATTCAGAACGGAAATTGGCCTGTGCAGGAGAATCTCTAAACAACATACCTATTCCTTAAAACACCAGTCAGGATAACCCTTGAGCTACTTCTAAAGATCTAGGTGCATGTCCTTCAAAATCACGCCCATCAGCATTGATATCACGAATTACTCCTTTCCCATCAATAACGAATGTAACCCGATTATGAAATCCCATTTCCTCATTCAAAACTTCATAGTCCCGGCCAGTTTGATTTTTTGGCCAATCAGATGCAATTGGAAAACTACAACCAAGTTCTTTTTGAAAAACGCCGTTCGATGCAAAAGAATCTACACTCACACCCACCACGTGGGCATCGGCTTTTACGAAATCTTCCTCTAACTTCGTAAAAGCAGCCATCTCAGCTGTTCAGCCACCTGTAAAAGCAAGCGGGAAAAATGCCAAAACAAGAATTTTCTCCTTGTAATCACTTAGAACGATAGCATCATCTTCAGTAAATCCAGTTTTTAAAACAAAATCAGGTGCAACATCACCAACACCAAGACTCATAATAGGCTCCTTAAAATATTGTAAACATTCCTATAGCAACCAGCATAACAGCACAATTAAAAAACTATTACAAATCCTTAAAAACCCTGGAAATGTGGTTCACGTTTCTCCAAAAATGCCACCGGCCCTTCTTTAGCATCTTCTGTTGATTGCGCAATTGTCATAGCCATTTGCGCAAAGTCAAGATGATCGTCAAAAGACATTTCCATTGACCTATACACCAACTTCTTTGCAAGTTGAATCGCCGTGGCAGGACCATTTGCTAACGAGACTGCAAATTCCCTCGTCCGATCCATTAATTCTTCAGCAGAAAACACTGCACTAACATAGCCCATATCTAAAGCTTCCTGGGCATCAAATAATTTCCCTGTCCAAATAAGCTCTAATGCCTTTGCAACACCAACAATTCTAGGCAATGTATATGCACCTCCATCACCAGGAATCAGCCCCATGCGTACATAAGCCATACCAAAACGCGCTTTCCCACTTGCAAAACGGATATCTGCCATAGAAGCCATGTCCATACCAGCCCCCACCGCAGCACCATTTATTGCAGCAATATAAGGCTTCTCCAGTTGAATAAGTGCTCTGGGTATATGGTGAACTGAATCACGCAGTGACTTCCTTCGACTATCAACCGTATCCTGAGAACGAAGCACGCCGCCGCCACCAACCTCTTCTCCAACATCCATGCCGGCACAAAATCCACGACCAGACCCTGTCACAATAAGGACACGCACCTTACTATCTTGATCTGCAGAACATATTGCATCATGCCACTCCTCAAGCATCTTGTTATCAAATGCATTGAGTTTTTCTGGCCTATTTAGGGTAATAGTTGCAACCCCTTCATCAACTTCATACATAATATGTTCGTATTGCATTTTTATGCTCCCTAAAAATCATATGAAAACAAAACTCTAACGAGAACCCTAAATACAAGATACAGGGATATCAGTAAACTTAATATATGGGCACAAAAACACTCTCTCATACGCTAGAAAACCAAGTAAGCACAATGCCGGAAAAACCAGGTGTCTACTTAATGCGTAACACCAAGGGAGAAGTAATCTACATCGGAAAAGCCACAAACTTAAAATCCAGAGTTCGCTCGTATTTTGGATCGTCACGCAGTATGGAACCGAAAACAAGAATATTAAGAGAGCATATTAAAGATGTCGAGTACATCATCTGTGCCAATCCTGGTGAGGCACTAATATTAGAAGCGACTCTTATAAAAAGACATCAACCATTTTTTAACATTCGATTAAAAGATGACAAACGCTACCCATACCTGAAAATAGACATACAGAATGACTGGCCACGAGTATATATAACAAGACGCATCGAAAACGATGGGGCAAGATATTTCGGACCATACGCAAACGCAGGTTCCATACGTTCGACATTAGATTTACTGAAAAAACTTTTCCCTTATCGTTCTTGCACTAAACCTATAACTGGAAACGATCCACGTCCTTGTCTTGATTACTACATCAAACGATGTATAGCACCATGCACTTCCTATTGCTCAAAAGAAGAATACGCAGAAGTGATACAACAAATAATTATGTTTCTGGAAGGAAAATCAGAAACGGTCCTTGCTCGATTAACCGAACAGATGCAATTGGCATCTGAGTCGATGGACTATGAACGAGCCGCCATGCTACGTGATCAATCAAGGGCTCTCACAAATACAATGGAACGCCAGATGCTTGCAACTACAAAAAAGGAGGATATCGATATATTTGGTATTTCTCGTGACCAAGAGCATGCTTGCGTCCAAGTTTTTTTTATTAGAGGAACCTCTATGATTGGGCGGGATCATTTTGTTTTAGAAGGGACAGCTAATGAAAAGGATGGTGTGATACTAGAAAGCTTCTTACAGCAGTACTACGGAAGTGCGCAATCTATTCCCAAATTGATTATTGTTCCTTTTCTACCTGATGGCTTAAATGACTTAGAACAGATTCTAAGTTTAAAAAGAAATGCTCACGTAACCATACGGACTGCTCAACGTGGTGAAAAACGAAAACTTTCCGAAATGGCTTCGGAAAATGCTCATGAAACACTTGCATCCCTGAAACAACAATGGTTAACAGATAAGACCAAATTGGAAATAGCGCTCCAAGAGATACAAGAAGAATTAGCTCTTACCACAAAACCGAACCGTATAGAGTGCTATGACAATTCAAATCTACAAGGCACACATGCAGTTTCAAGTATGGTCGTATTTGAAGATGGTAATGCAAACAAAAAACAGTATCGAAAATTTAAAATTAAAACTGTTCAGGGAGCAGATGATTTCGCAACAATGCAAGAAGTGCTACGTCGACGCTTTAAGAAAGCAGCGGATCAGATTGCGATTACAACTCAACAAGCATCGGAAAGTCACAATACTTTATCTACTCATGCCAATTGGGATCTCCCAGATTTAGTAATTGTTGATGGTGGCAAGGGACAATTAAATGCAGCTGTAAAGATAATGCGAGAGCTAGGGGTCTACCACATACCAGTAGTAGGCTTAGCGAAACGTAAGGAGGAAATTTTCGTGCCAGGAGAAGACAAGGCGATACTGCTAAATGAAAACTCTGAATCACTTCACCTAATCCAACGTATTCGCGACGAAGCACATCGTTTTGCTATCACTTACCACCGCAAATTACGAAATCATGCTGCACGAAGAAGTGCCCTTGATGCAGTTCCTGGCATAGGTCCTAAACGTAAACGAACACTTCTTCGTAAATTTGGCTCATTAAAAGCTTTGCGTGAAGCAGAGATTGATGACATTGCTTCAACTGTAGGATTCACTCGTAGTCTTGCAAGGAATATTAAGGACTATATCTAATGACCAATATCGTTGCCGTAGATATTGGTGGTACTTTTACTGATTTTGTAGAAATCAAAAATGGAAGTATGAAAACATGGAAAACACTTTCCACACCTGAACAGCCTGCTCAAGCCGTTCTTACAGGAATTCCCACAACATCAAATCAATTGATACACGGCAGTACTATTGCTACGAACGCAATATTAGAAAGAAAAGGGCCGAAAACAGTTTTAATAACAACTGAAGGTTTTGCAAACTTACTACAAATACGTAGACAAGAAAGAGAAAATTGTTACGAACTAACGCCACAACGTAAGCCACATGTGATTGCAACTAACGACACGATCTCTGTACACGAACGAATTGACTCAAAAGGACAGGTAATTATTCCTCTCACAAAGGGGGAAGTCTCAAAAGTGACAGAACTAGCGCAAAAAAGTGGAGCAGAGACTTTTGCAATATGCCTTCTTTTTTCTTTCAAAAACAATATCCATGAACTGAATCTTGCCGAAGCACTACGCAAAGTCGGACTTCAAGCAGTTACATCATCGGAAATTTCACCAGAATACAGAGAGTATGAACGCGCTAGTACAACAGCACTTAATGCATTTTTACAACCTACAGTTCGTGGATACTTAAAAGAACTATCTTTCAAAAGACCAAATCTCAGAGTCATGCACTCAGCAGGAGGTCTGACAACTGCCAAACTAGCCGGCACAAGGCCAGTATCTTTAGTTATGAGTGGACCTGCAGGTGGGGTATTAGGAGCTCTAGAAACTGCAAAAACTGCAGGATTATCCAAAATCATAACTTTCGATATGGGAGGTACTAGTACTGATGTAGCCCTCTGTAATGGGATTCCCAATTTTCGAAATACTATGAAAATAGATGGTCTTGATTTGCAAACACCGGTTATTGACATCGTAACAGTCGGTGCAGGAGGTGGATCATTAGCAAGCCTAGACTCTGGTGGAGCATTAGTTGTAGGTCCAGAAAGCGCGGGTGCAGACCCTGGACCAGCCTGCTATGGAACTGGAACACAAGCTACAGTGACTGATGCTAACCTTGTCCTCGGACGCCTAAGAGCCGAGGCACCCTTAGCAGGAAAAATAGAGCTTAGTATCGAAGCCGCACAAATAGCATTGACCAAAATTGGTGAACCCTTTTCAATAGCAAAATCTATTATTGAAGTAGCTAATGTAACTATGGCAAAAGCACTTCGCCAAGTTAGTGTTGAACGTGGCTATGAAACTGAAGAGTTTAGTTTGGTTGCATACGGTGGTGCAGGACCATTACACGCTTGTGATCTTGCGCTTGAAATAGGAATCGAAACAGTACTAATTCCGCCTAATCCAGGTGTTCTTTCAGCAATCGGTATCGGAACTGCAGCAGAAGTAATTGAACGAAGTGAAGGAATCCTGCTTTCATTAGCAGATACAAACATAAGAAAAAAATTAACTATAGCAGCCGAAAATTTAGAATCCCAAGTTCAGAGCACATTCTCATCGATCGGAAAAGAACCAGTTTCAATAAGCTGGTCAGTGGATGCACGTTACAAGGGACAGGCACATGAGCTACGCACACCAATAGACTCACCTACAAGTGATTTGGCTAACGCCTTTCACAAGTTACATAGACGTGAGTATGGATTTTCAAACCTGGAAAGAGAAGTACAAATTGTCGCATTACGTTGCCGTGGTGAAGGGGAAAAATCAGAAATCCCGTTAAGTCATAGTCAGAATAGCAATGAACCTAGTCGGTCTATCGAAATAGAAGGACATAAAGCTCAACTTTATTCTCGCAACAATTTGCCAAACAAAAAGAAAATAAAAGGACCTGCTGTGGTCATGCAAAGTGATGCCACAACTTATATTCCCAAAAATTGGCTAGGTGAAGAAGATGAAAATGGGAATCTAATTTTGAGATTACAGACCAAAAGCTATGAATAATCCTGCAAAACTATCTATATGGAATTTGCTTTTTTCCTCCGTTGCCGATGAGATGGGAATAGTACTATGGCGCACAGGACACTCTCCAAACATCAGAGAGAGAAAAGATTTTTCATGTGCTTTGTTTGATATAAATGGTGGATTAGTAGCCCAAGCTGCACACATTCCAGTTCATCTAGGAGCTATGCCCGAAGCAATCAAAGTTCTCTCTCGACTCTCTCCTTGGACGACAGGAGATATTGCAATAGTTAATGATCCATACCTAGGTGGAACGCACCTACCAGACATTACACTTGCCGCGCCAGTTTTCTTCAAAAACAACATGATTGGATTTGTCACCAACAGAGCACATCATGCCGACATAGGAGGAATGTCAGCAGGATCAATGCCTGTTGCATCGGAACTCTACCAAGAAGGACTGATCATTCCTCCTATGCGGTTATACAAAGCAGGTGTCTGCAATCAAGAAGTGCTTGAACTGATATTAAGAAATGTTCGAACACCAAGTGAACGAAAAGGAGACCTAGAAGCACAAATAGGTGCACTTGCAATTGGCATGACTAGGTTACAATCTTTAGCTCAAAAACATGGAATTGATGATTTGAAATTTTGGATGTCTGAGCTAAAAGATTACGCCGAACGACTAACACGAGCAGCAATCAAGGAAATACCCGATGGTACATACACCGCAGAGGACCATATGGAAGGTGATGGAAGTGATCTCCTACCAATACGTGTTAGCACAAAAATACAAGGGGAGAGTGTCACGTTTAACTTCGCAGGAACGGCACCTCAACAACAATCTTCCATTAATGCAGTTGCTGCGGTAACAAAATCTGCAGTGCTGTATTGCATACGATGCCTTTTGCCTAAAGAGACCCCTTCCAATGAAGGAGTCTCGCGACCTATAACAACTATCTTACCCAAGGAAAGTCTTGTTAACGCAACACCACAACATGCAGTTTCAGCTGGAAACGTAGAAACTTCACAACGAATTACTGATGTAATTTTAAGATCACTAGCACAAGCATTGCCAGATCGAATACCAGCATCAAGTGCTGGATCAATGAGCAATTTTACTTTTGGTGGTGTTTTTGATGGTCAGCCGTTTGCTTACTATGAAACAATTCCAGGAGGCTCTGGTGGTAGCCCAAGCATAGCAGGAGAAGATGGTGTTCAAACCCACATGACAAATACATTAAATACACCAACAGAAGCGCTCGAAACAGAATTTCCAGTACGTGTCAGAAACTTTTCTATACGTAAGCAAAGCGGTGGCCTCGGAGCACACCCAGGCGGTAATGGATTAATACGAGAAATAGAATTTTTGACAAACTTAGATGCCACCATAGTAGGAGATCGTCGTAAAAAAGGTGCTCTTGGTCTCAACAGCGGTGGAGATGGCTTACCTGCTCGTGATACTCATATCAACATAGAGGGACAGGAACATATTTTAGAAGGTCCTATTCAAATTAATATTAAGAAGGGTGAACGTATACGTATAGAGACCCCAGGTGGTGGTGGATGGAGCCCAATTAACGAAGAGATGATCGACTAAGTTTAAGTTTTGTCCTATCTTTTTAATATGTCAGATAAAGTAGAAGAAGAAATTGAAGAAATACTTTCGAAGTTCAGCGATTTTTCTGGAGAAACCAAAAAATCCAAGAACGTGCAACCTGAAATAATCCCATTTACCAATAAGCCTAAGATATCTGGATATTGGCAAAGGCTAAGAACCCAACGGCGAATTGAAAAGATTCCATTAATTTCCATACTGGAGTTAACACCTACAAAATTTTTCCTCTTAGGAGCAATTATCACACTCGCTGGCTTTTTGTTAAGACCAGCTTGGAGCGGCTTCCTTTGGATATCATTCTCAGGTATTTTACTTTTCCTGGTTGGATTTCTCTGGAGTCTGGTCCAGTCGAGAAAAAATTATAAAACTACTACTTTTGCTAAAACCGAATCAGGAGGTGGTTATTGGCGCGGTCGATATATCGAATATGGCGAGGACAAGCAAAGCTTCCAAGCTAAAATTAAAAAAACATTCCGCAAGTAACTTCTTAATCCCATTATTGAAAAAATGTTCAAACTATTTCAGCATTCCTTAAAAATAATTTTCCTTATAGCAAGTTTTTCAATCTTGCTAACTTTCTCGTGTCGAGGTACAGATATACACGTAGCAAAACAAACACGAAATATAACTGATCCTCGAACTGCACCTACCGCAACCCTTAACAATAGTATGAAAATGTACCTTATATCTGATGGAAGCGAGATTTCACAAATTGAACTCGCAGCATCGAGGGAGGTAATCGGTGAAATCACCTACGTGATTCGAGCAACTGATACTTGCACTACAATTGCAAAGGAATTCGAAATAACAGTTGAGGACATTTTTAAATACAACCCTAAACTAAAAAAAGACTGTACAAAATTAACTAAAGGAGAACTACTTAATCTTCCTTTATCAGAACAAATACAGGTAACCACTACCCCTACAGATCCTGAGGATCAGACCCATATCGTTCAAGCTGGTGATACTTGCGCAGGAATTGCAAGAACTTATCAAGTTACTTTAAATACACTACTAGCAAAAAATGATTTAACCGAAAAAGATTGTGAAAAGTTACAAATCGGTACTAGCTTGGCTATCCCTTAGTTGTCTTTGATAACAACTCCCTTATCACCTCGGCCGTATGCTCACCAAGTTTAGGGGGAGGCAATTTAAGACTCCAAGGAGTTGTACTAAACTGGTAAGGGAAACCAGGCATTTCAAAATTTCTACCTTTCTCGTCAACAGCACCCATAGCTATATGCCCTCGGTCCCTAAAATGACGGTCTTCAAGAATTTCATGCGGCTCACGAACAGTACCCCAAGGAAGACGACGTTCTTGAGCACCACGATAAACTTCTTCTGCACTGCGACTCGCAATAAAATTTGCTAATTCACGATTAATTTCTTTGGACTCTGTAGTACCACGCCCAGCCTGACGTGACAAAGGATCATCAAAACGAGGATCATCAAACTGCAAACCAAACCCATATTTCTGCAACCATTTCTTAAAAGCCTTCCAAGATTCAGCAGATCGACCTGTACCGAAAACGAGAATATATCTGCCATCTGCAGTTGGGAATTGCCAAGGATCAGAGCGTCGAACAGAAGCATGCCTACTAGTTTGTCTCAAAATATTCTTCCCTGTATATAGCCAATACGGTAACCCAACCTCCGTTGTACTGCTTAAAGCCTCGTGCATAGAACAATCAATTAATTGACCAACCCCAGTTTGTAAACGGTGCCGCAATGCAATTAAAATTCCAATAACTGCATAATGACACGCAGTCTTATAAGCCAAATCACCCTTTCCATGTATTGGAGGTGCATCCAAAACATCTTCTGGGCTGTATCC
>CAWVTC010000043.1:0-11342 GCA_963933025.1 uncultured Dehalococcoidia bacterium
CCAAGTTGCTCTTGGCAATTATGATATAGGTATTTGTGGTGATATAAATCTTGCGGAACTCCAAGTTCGTTTTTCGCTTGATCAAGTAAAACGTATTGCAGCGTTGCCTAGTCCTGTAACTGAAGTTTGGCTGGCAGCCGCACCCTCTTCAGGTCTTAGTGCTGATAAAATACCGTACGGTAGTGATTTAAATAATGTCCGTATTGCGAGTGAATATCCCAACTTTGTTGATTTAATCGCTGCACATTTGCAGATCCCACATTTTATTTCTCTACCCCTGTACGGCGCAGCAGAAGTTTACCCCCCTGAAGATGCTGACTTAGTTATTTTGCCCGTCAAACAACGTTCTGAAATTGAAGATCTTGGTCTTGTTCCGTTACACCGCCTTTACGTTGGAGGACTCTCACTTATCGGAAATACTAAAACATTCTCTGGGGAAAACATACGTTCCTTTATAGAGCGTCTCGCACCTCATTTTGAAAATTTTGAGTCTCTACCAAGTTTGCCAGAACAAACTGTTGTAAAAAAAATCGAGTTAGGAAAAAGAGATACAAATGTTTTGCGACTTGCCTTACCTGATGGGCACGCGCAGAGACATACGTATGCAGCTTTGAATGAGGCTGGGATAAAGTATGATGGATATGATGAATCAGGATCTATTCGTCGTCCTGATTCTGGAAATCCCAGTCTTCAAATTAAAGTTGTTCGCCCTCAGGATATGCCCCAATTGGTAGCATCTGGAGCGTTTGATCTTGCTATCACAGGGGATGATTGGTTGAGGGAACATCTTGCAAAATTCCCCTCCTCGCCTGTTTCTGTAGCGGTGGATCTTCGGCGAAGTCGTTATAGTATTGGTCCGGTCGTGCACAATGATTTTCCTGCTGATACAACTGCAGAAGCTTTGGGAATTTGGTCTAATATGGAACGCCCCGTACGTATTGCAAGTGAGTATCCTGCTTTAGCTGAAGCATTTGCTCGGGATATTCGATTACCCAGAACAGTCATTATTCCTATTAATGGTGCTAGTGAAGCCTTTGTTCCTGAAGATGCAGATATTCTGATCGAGGGTACTGAGACAGGAACCAGCTTACGTGCCAATAATCTTAAAATGCTCGATCCATTTCTTATTTCTACGAATTGTTTAATTACTAGAAATTCACCAAATACAAGCCAGTTAGCTTTGCAGAAAGAAATTATTCAAACTTTGGGTGTAGCGGCCGAAAGAAATAGCGTAACCTAAGGGTGAACGATGCCTCCCATCACACTGCACATGGTACTTGCAAGTAATGTAGCCAAGAATCTTTCTGACCAAGAAATGGATTTGAATAATAGTTGGTATCTTCTAGGCGCTACTACTCCTGATATCCGCGTAATAACTAAACAGGATCGTCAGGATACGCATTTTTTCGATCTTTCAGTCATGGAGCATCAAGATTCAGTAGAACAATTTGTTCGTGAGAATCCTGAGGTGTCAGATCCTTCACTTTTAAAATCGCAAACACGAGCTTTTGTCGCGGGTTACATTTCTCACCTTGCTTTTGATGAAAATTATATAACCAATATATACCGGCCAAATTTTCTAGATAGCAAAACAATTGGTGGTTCCGTCAAAGCTAGTGTTATGGATAGGCTTTTACAATTTGATTTAGATAGGACTTATGGCAATGATCCGGATCTACGTTCTAATTTATGCGAAGCATTAGCATTTACTATAGATGAAGTGGAACTCGGGTTTATTGAAATTGATACATTACGTAAGTGGCGTGATGTGGTTAGGGCAATAGCTGAACGAAATTTGGATTGGGATCGTGCCCGTTCGATGATCAATAATCATTTACGGCGTGCGGGCGTTGATGATGAAGGTGAGTTAGCTATATTTCTTGATTCGCTTCCAGATTTACTTGATGAGACAATTGGATATGTGACGGATGAGATAGTGCAATCATTTGTAGAACGTGCCACCGAGGAAGTAACTATTGTTGTAGGGAAGTATTTGCAATGCGCATAATTTCAAGTGTAGAGGAGGGGCGACGAACAATTTTGTCCCGTGCTCCTTTAGAAGTAGAGCAAATACCACTGGGTGTACGAGAGACTACCTTTCGTACCTTCGGAAAAGAGCTTACTCCGGAAGAAGCAGTAAGTAGAGTAATTCGTGATGTACGTGAGGATGGTGATAATGCTATTCGGTATTACAATTCAGCCTTCGATAATTCTCAGCCGGAAGAACTGATTGTATCCTTAGAAGAAATGCAAGCTGCTCGTGAGAGTGTGCATGATGAAGTTGTTGAAGCGCTTCAGTATGCGGCCAAAAGGATTACTGAATTTCATGAGCAACAACTTCGTTCTATAGGGCTTAATTTTCAAGTTAATGGTCTTGGTCAGATGACTCGCCCTCTTCAGCGTGTTGGGATTTATGTACCAGGCACTGCCGCTCCTTTACCAAGTACGGCTCTTATGTGTGCAATTCCTGCACGGATTGCAGGAGTAGAAGAAGTTTATATAGCTAGTCCCACACTAGAAGATGGTTCAATTTCTCCTATTAAACTGGTAGCTGCTGAAATTGCTGGAGTAGATGCTGTTTTTAAAGCGGGAGGAGCTCAGGCAATTGCGGCTTTAGCCTACGGTACAGAGAGTATTCCGAAAGTTGATAAAATCTATGGTCCTGGGGGTTTATTTGTAACTATTGCAAAACAGGCTGTTTATGGTGATGTTGGAGTAGATGCTATATATGGGCCAACAGAGACTGTGATCGTCGCTGACGAAAGCGGAGACCCTGATTTGATAGCGGCAGATTTGCTTGCACAAGCTGAGCATGATCGGTTGGCAAGTCCAATTTTGTTAACACCATCAAGAAGTTTGGCTGAGAAGGTTAGAGCCGCTGTTAAGATCCAGTTGCTTGATTTAGAACGTGCAAAAATTGCGGAAGAAGCTTTTGAAAATCGTGGAGGATGCATTTTGGTGAGTGATATTGAGCAGGCGATTGAGCTTGCGAATGAATATGCGCCAGAACATCTTTGTTTAGTAGTGGAAAATCCTACGGCTTGGGTTACGAAAGTTAAAAATGCCGGGGGTGTTTTTTTAGGAGAAACATCGCCAGAAGCAGTAGGTGATTATACTGCTGGGCCCAGTCATACTATGCCAACTGGTGGTAGTGCAAAGTGGTCTTCTCCGTTAGGCGTGAGTGATTTTTTAAAGACGATTAGTGTTGTGAATATCCCACCTGCAGAGGCTGAAGAGCTTGCTCGGATGGCAAGTATAATTGCACGTGCAGAAGGTTTGACAGCTCATGCAGCATCAGTTGAACGTCGAATTCAGGGTCGTTGAAAATGAATAAGGATCCGCTAAAATTTATAAGGTCAGATTTTGCAGAATTGATCCCATATCTTGCTGTAGATTCTTCTGAAAAAATTGCTAAAACCTTGGATATTTCAGCTGGATCTATTATTAAGCTGAATGCAAATGAGAATCCATACCCACCGATCTCAGCTGTTCGTGAAGCTATAGCTGGTGCTTCTATAAATACTTATCCAGATCCGAAGCAGTCACTCCTTCGTGATACGATCGGCTCGTTTTTAAGTGTCAATCCTGAACAGATCGTTGCAGGTTCAGGATCAGATGATCTCATTGATATAGTTATAAGATTGGTTGAGCCAAAAGCATCTGTCACTGCTGTACCAACGTTTGGTATGTACAAATTTTTAAGTAACACTGCCGGAATTAACCACATTGGTATTACACGAAACGAGAATTTTGAAGTTGATATTCCTGAAATTCGGAAAGCTGTTAAGAATGGTGCAAATCTGATTTTATTAGCTTCTCCTAATAATCCGACTGGTAATAGTTTGAGCATGGAAGAAGTTACAGAGTTGGCTGAACTTGACGCAATGATTGTTGTCGATGAAGCATATGCAGAATTTTCTGGATTTAGTGTAATTCCTTTAATTGAAGAATATCCTAATCTGATTGTGTTACGTACGTTTAGCAAGTGGGCTGGACTTGCAGGACTTCGAATTGGTTATAGTATTTCACATAGCGAGATTGCTAAGCGCATGATGGCTATCAAGCAACCCTACAATGTAAGTACGATTGCAGAAGCAGCGGCATGTGCTGCAATAAGGCATCGCGATGTTGGGTTAAGGTCAGTTAATTTGCTTGTACTAGAGCGAGAACGCTTACGTAAAAAATTATCAGAATTTTCTATTTTTAAGGTGTTTCCTTCTGATGCAAATTTTGTGCTTGTGAAAGTTGTGGATAAAAAAGCTGAGGATGTGGTTAAATTTCTTTGGGAACGAGGGATCCTCGTGAGATATTATGATATGCCAGAACTTTCGGGGATGATTCGCATTAGTGCTGGTCTTCCTGAACAAACTGATGCTTTATTAAAAGCATTACAAGAATTTGAGGGGAACCATGTCTAAACGCGAAGCAATTGTCAATCGTAAAACTGCTGAAACAGAGATCGAGCTCAAGGTTGTGATCGATGGGGAAGGTTTGTTTGATATAGAAACAGGATTAGGTTTTTTTGATCATATGTTGTCTCAAATAGCTCGTCATGGGGTTTTTGATATTTCATTGAAGGCAAAAGGAGATCTTCATGTTGATGCGCATCATACCGTTGAAGATGTTGGTATCGCTTTGGGTGAAGCTTTCGCCCAGGCACTTGGTGAAAAAGTTGGTATTGTTCGATCTAGTTCGGCTACATTTCCATTGGATGAAGCATTAGGATTTGCTGCAGTTGACTTAGGAGGTAGGCCTTATACCGTTTTAAACTTAAATATTTTGGGAAGAGAAATTGGTGGGTTTCCTCCCGACCTGCTCAATCATTTTTTCGAATCTTTTGCCAGTACGCTGCGTGCCAATTTCCATATTAAGGCTATCTCTGGTGTTAATGATCACCACAAGGCAGAAGCTTGTTTTAAAGCTTTTGCAAAGGCTTTGGATAGTGCAACCACATATGATGAAAGGCGTGCTGGTACAGTGCCTTCAACTAAAGGCACATTAGATTAATAGAAGCTAGAAGTGTGATAGTTCGACACATTCACCATCTTCGACTTGGATTACACGAGTGGCGACCTCATGCATTAACAGGCTGTCATGACTTGCGCAGACAATAGTTCCTTCATAGTTAGATAATGCTTCTATGAGCATTTTTCTTGTCATTACATCTAAATGATTTGTGGGCTCATCTAAAAGTAAAACATTCGATGGCTTAAGAAGGAATTTTGCGAGGGCTACTCTGCTACGTTCTCCTCCTGACAAAACTGAAATTGATTTGTATACGGTGTCACCACGAAATAAAAATTGTCCAAGTGCTTTTCGAATCTCTGATTCGGAATTACTAAGTGCTACTGATTTGACTTCATCCAATACCGAAAGGTTTAAATCTAGTACCTCATCTTGATGTTGGTCATAATATGCCGGTTTTGCTCTCTCTGACCACGAAATTTTTCCTGTAGTCGGAACAAATTCACCTGAAAGTGCTCGTAAGAGAGTGCTCTTGCCGCTTCCATTGGGCCCGACAAGTACGATCTTCTCACCACGTTCAACTAACAAATTCGCATCAATCAACACGGTTCGATCATCCCAGTTATGACCAAGCCCCTCTACTTGTAATACCTCACGTTCTACTCGGCTGGAAGATTTTAATTGAAATGAGATTTTCCTTTCTTTATTTGGAAGGGTGGTTCTATTAATTTTTTTTAGTGATTTTTCTCTCGACTTTACTTGTGTTGCCTTTGTTGCTTTACTACGAAAACGCTCGATAAATCTTTCTTGTTTTGCAATCTCTCGATTCTCTTGAGCTGCTGCCTTTTGAAGTTGAGCTAGCTTCGATGCCTTTTGTTCCAGAAATGAAGAATAGTTACCGAGATAACTTGTCACTAGTCCATCACGTAACTCCACTATCCGTGCTGCGACACCATCCAAAAAATCCCGATCATGTGTGACCAATATAACTGTTCCTGCAAATTGTGATAAATATTGAGTTAACCATGTTTTGGCATTGGTATCTAAATGGTTAGTGGGCTCATCTAGTAGCAAGTGCTCGGGTTGACGCACTAATACTTTTGCAAGTCCAATTCGCATTTTCCAACCACCAGAGAAATCCCCACATTTTTTTTTACGATCTTTCTGAGTAAAACCTAAACCATCGAGTATGCGACCAATTCGTTTTTCAATACGGTACGCATCTAAAATCTCTAACTCTGTAAATAAAGATGCTTGTTCATTGATTAGTTCCTCTATGTTTTCTGCGCCTTCACTAATTTGATTAGAAACTGCATCAAGTTTCTCTTGTAAGGAAGTTATATCATCGAATGCGACCCATAGCTCTTCTATCAACGCATTATCACTATCAAATGGCACATCTTGTTTTAAATAACTAAGTTCACCGCTATTATGCCCAGCCGTTCCTGCATCAGGTGGTTCTATACCCGCAATCAATTTCAGTAAAGTAGACTTCCCTGTGCCATTTGGTCCGACTAAACCGACTTTTTCACCATCACCTACATTGAGTGAGATCTTATTCAAAATTAAGGTTGCACCAAAAGACTTGCTGAGTTCATTAATAAAAATCACAATAGCTCAATAGTACTGGAAGCTTATTTAGGATCTATCATTACCAAGTTCGCTAACTACTAGGTTCATTGCATTTTCGGCTTAAACCAACCATCTCGTTTTGCCCTGATATGACAAGCTTGGCTACACCATAACCGTCTGCTTCGTCCGTCTGCGTGTACGTTACCGGATAGGTTTTTTGGGCAAACAGCTAAGCCTGCACTATCCACGAGTTGTGAGTGTTCATCAGTGAAAATAATTTGGCCGGTTTCGTGAAGTTGCAATTGTACATCTCGTCCAGATAAGAAGTGTTTTTCAGTAAGCAATTCAGCACAGTACTTACAGATATTGTCAGTGAGTTTGCGCTTCAGGTAGGTGTAGCATTCATGTCCTCTAACTGGAGTAAACATTTGCAAGCAGTTGTAATAATAGTAGTTAGGTAATTCATCTAATTGTTCTTGCAGACGTAACCAAATATATCCGCTTAAGTTACGAGGTTCGATAACAGTGGAAATTTTTAGGTAAGTTTCAACATCTTTGAGTGTTGATTGATTCCTCCTGCCATAACGGTCGCGCTCTAATTGCCAAGGTAATTGATCGTTTGGGTGTACTTCGTTTTTCACAAAAGTGTTTTGTTCTAGGTAATGATCGATAGTAATAATAATGTCGTGTATTAGTTCCACGTACGGCACAGACCAGTTTTTATCTTCGAGTAATAGCCCTGTATTTAATGCACGCTGTGCGGCCGGGAAATAAGGATCTGCTGCTTCTCGACGGAGAGGGTTTGGTACTACCAGTACGTTTCCGATGGTATGTTCCTTACTTAGCTCACGAGGATTAATTTTATGTTTTCGAAATTCATCCAAAACGCTAGTTATCCACCAAATATGATGAGCTTCATTTATGAAGGTGTGGACATCGAAGTAAATTGAATGGCTAAGGTCTAATGGTCCGTAATCTTGTAGCCACCTACTGATGTTGTCGTCACGAACTTCAGTAGGTTGTAGAAGCTCATAGATCATTTTGAGTGAGTATTGAGGTGCTGGATTTTGTGAGACTGGACGGTATTTTCTTTCGTTAAGTCTTTTGACACGAAGTTCACCATCAGTTAAGGCTGCATTTGTCCATTTAGCCCACTGCCATTCAGGGTTAAGTCGCAGAATTTGCATGTTTGAATCCTAACCTTTTTTTAAAAGTTCTTACACTACGTAATAGTGCTTTTAGCATGGAAATTCTATAAATATCCCAAACATCATTAGTTTTGGTACATTGTGCTTATGTCAGTGCCACTTGCTACTTTACTAGAGGGTATTCCATCTGCTGAACTAGTACGTGGTGATAGCTTAGTAGAAATAAGCTCTATTCAGCATGATTCTCGCCTAGTTGATGTAGGAGATTTATTTGTTGCAATACCTGGCTACAACACAGATGGGCACAATTTTTTACTCAATGCTATTGATGCAGGGGCGGTTGCTTTAGTTGTTCAGCGTGATTCAAGATCGTTTTGGGCTCATCTACCGGGAACCTATCCAATTGTTGTGGTAGACAATACTCGTCTTTGTTTAGCATCGTTAGCCGCTAATTTTTTTGACAATCCTTCAAAAGATTTGATGGTTATTGGTGTTACGGGGACCGATGGTAAGACTACGACTACACATTTTCTGACAAAGATTTTTGAGCAGGCAGGTTATACGGTTGGTCGTTTAGGAACTGTTGACTCATATATTACTAATGTTGATCTAGGTAATTTTTCTTCTACTCGACTTACAACGCCTGAAGCTACACAAGTACAAGAATTTTTGCGCAAAATGGTTAATGCTGGATGTTCCTATGCAATTATTGAGTCTTCAAGTCATGGGCTTTCGCTAAGTCGCCTAGATAATTTAGCTTTTGATACAGCTGTCTTAACTAATGTTAGCGGTGACCATCTTGATTTCCACAAAACTTTTGAAGCATATCGGGAAGCTAAAGGTAAGCTTTTTCAAAAACTAGAGGCAGCACCTGAACCTATTGCAATTGTAAATGCGGTGGATCCATCGGCTCATTTTTTTCTTGATTTAGCTTCTGCTGCACGTTCTATATCATATGCGGTTGGTAGCGAAGTGAGTGAGGAAGTGGATATAAGTGCCAAAATAAAGGATTTACGTCCTGATGGCTCTACTTTTCAGATCGCTTTTCCGGAAAAGGATGTTGAATGTTCAATTCAAATTCCAGCATCTTTCAATGTTGAAAATGCTTTAGCTGCAGCTGCAACAGCATATGCTCATGGGATTGGAATTGATGAGATAGTTGCAGGGCTTGCTGCATGTAGCGGTATTCCGGGAAGAATGGAATATATTAATGCGGGTCAGGATTTTGATGTAGTGGTGGATTATGCCCATACCGGTGACGCAGTACGTAAGGTTTTATCAGTACTGAGAGATGTAACAAAGGGTAAGTTGATTGTTGTTGCGGGTGCTGCTGGTGAACGGGATCCTGGACGACGGTTTGGTGTTGCTCGTGCAGCAGCTGAGATTGCTGACTTTGCAATTTTTACAAATGAGGATCCACGATCTGAAAACCCAGAACAAATAGTTCGTGAAATTGGAAATCATGCAGAAGGGGCAGGGAAGACTCGAGGGAAAGATTTCCTTGAAATAAGTGATCGTCGTTTTGCTATTGCTAGGGCTATGGAGTATGCAGAGACAGATGATTTAGTAGTTGTATGCGGAAAAGGTCATGAGCATAGTATTGAATTGGATAATCAATTTTTTCCTTGGGATGATAGAGAGGTTGTTAAGGAGGAAATTGTTCGACTTGCTAAGAAGCGTGAAGATCCTAGCTGAGAAAATTCTATAATAGTTGGACTTCAGGTTTCCTATTTTAAAGGAGTATAAAATTGGCAAAGCAGCGTGGTAAGCAAGATCAACAACATCGTGGCCAGAGATCGAGTAGGCATCGTTCCTCTAGGAGTGATACTACTGGGAGTGGTGATCAATATAAGCCTAGTTTCCCAGTGAGTATTTTCACAAATTCGAGGGCTTTGTATGCTGTTGGGGCATTTTTGATAGTCGGAGGGTTACTGGCTGCTTATTTACTGCAGAACCAAACCCCTAATCGTTCGCCCGCAGATCCTATTGGTGAGTCTGCAGTTGTGGAAACTGATCCTGAAGATACTGAATCTCCTTCGTCAACTCCAGATGCGCGTACATTTTCTGTTCCGCCTGAAGAGGTCACTTTTGGAAATGAGAATTATAGTGCAATTGTTGAAACGAATAGAGGTAGTTTTAGGATTCTATTAGACTATGATAATGCTCCAGTTACAGTTAATAATTTCGTATTTCTTGTAGAAAAGAAGTTTTTTAACGGATTGAGTTTCCATCGACTTATACCAAATTTTGTTGCTCAAACTGGTGACCCAACCGACAGTGCCGATGATGCACGTGATGGCCCAGGCTATGAACTTTCCGACGAACCTAATGAGAACCGAAACTTAATCGGTACAATTTCGATGGCAAAAGTTCCTGGGACAATGAGTTTTGGCTCTCAATTCTTCATAAATCTTAAAGATAATCCAGCACTAGATTTTGATAGTGGTAATAATGATCTGTATTATCCTTTTGGTTCTGTAGTAGATGGTTTAGAAATTGTACGTTCTCTTACTCAGGGAGATATCATTGATTCAATTACTATTACTCGGGAGGGTCGAGCAATGTCAAAAAGTTTTTCTATGGCTGAACAAATTATTGATGCTGAAGTTAATAATTATGAAGCTACGATAAGGACAGCGAAAGGGGATATCAAAATTTTTCTTTTCGCAGAATCAGCGCCGAATACTGTGAATAGTTTTGTTTTCCTAGCAGAACAGGGCTATTTCGATGGGATTGCGTTCCATCGCATTGTTCCTGATTTTGTAGTACAAGGTGGTGACCCTACGGGTAGTGGTTCAGGTGGTCCAGGTTATGAAACAGAAGATGAACCGAATGAAAAGAGAAACACAGTTGGTCGACTTTCCATGGCTAAAGTTGGTGGTTCTTCAAGCTTTGGTAGTCAATTTTTCATTAGTTTAGTAGATAACCGTGGTTTAGACTTTGATAATGGACTCACAGATAAATTCTATCCGTTCGGAGAAGTTATTTCGGGAATGGATATTGTGCGTGCACTTGTTCAAGGTGATGTTATTGAGTCCGTAACCATTGAGGTGACTTCGAGGTAACCGTTCATGAGCAACGAACAAAACCCATTTAGGCCTGAAATTACCCAGGAACAGTTTCTAGAAGAGCCATTTTTCCGTCCTGTTTATTGTGCACAAAATGGAGATATGCCAATTCATATTGTGCGTATCGATCTTTCAATTGGGGGCACTGCACCTAGAGATGCAATAATTAATTTGCGTTATCAAGGTGTACAAGGACCGACTGCTGGTGCCCTTTGGTGTAATCCGCAATTCAGCACATTTATTATTGAAACTCCAGTTTCAGATTCTCAATTTTATGCTAATCGTGAAGGCATTCCAATAGGTATCTATGTGGATGCCCAACAGGTACGTGATGAGCAGATAGAAATTCTGGATTCGTCCAAAAACGATTGTATTTTACAAGGTGGGGGTGAAACTAGTCTTGTAATTCAGTTACCTGAGGATATATTCCAACTTTCTCCTGTGGCACTTGCAAGACTTCGATCACATCGGAAGCCGCGCTTAACAAGTTAATTTCTTTAGTTAAATATGTGATTTTACATCTGGAGACAGCGTAGTAATACCTTCTTTGTATAACGTTTCGATTTCCGACGCGGTTAATCCTAGGAGA
>CAWVTC010000044.1:0-11324 GCA_963933025.1 uncultured Dehalococcoidia bacterium
CCAGCAGAACCAAATGCGACTGTTTCAAACGCTAAGGTTTCCTCGTTACCGAAAAGTACAACCAAAATTGCCACTGAAACTAAAAGCAGCTGGAACAATCTGATTGATATGAGTCTGTGTTAGTTCCCTTTTAATATATGAACTTTTGAAAGTCGTGCGTAAAACGGGGAATTTAGGCCTAAAAACGGCTGAATTGGTGCGAATCTCAAACACACAAAAACTATAGATCTAATCAGCCTTGGTTCCTATCCCCAATAAGACGAAAAGCTGGCGGTTCTGGCTTAGTATATTGAACTTCAATTTTCCCATCACGAATTCGTAAGGGAAATGTCACCAACGATTGAAGCATCCAATCACTAGACTCATCCCCATTTGTTACATTGAATTTTGCTCCATGTCGGGAACATTCAATCTCCCATCCAATTAATCTACCTAAACCTAAAGGCGCATTATCATGGGTGCAAAGATTTTGAATCGCGTAATAACGACCTTCAGAGTTACAGAGCAATATGCTATCCCCTTCAATCTCAATCTCAGCCACTTCATTAGGGCGAAGCATATTCTCATCTCCCACAGAAACAAATGGTGCATCCATAAGAGCACTTTCATCTTCACAATGTTCATTCATGTTCAATAATTCTCCTACAACGCAGCCAATGAAACACTTGTAAAAGTAAGGCGCCTATCGATAATAATGCCCCTACTAATGCAAGCAATCCTATACCCGCAACTACTGTTGAACCAACAAATGAACCAGATCCATCTAAGATAAACGGAATAGTCACCCCAACCGGAACACAAATAAGAACAATCGCCAAGAAGGATTTTGTGTTCAAGATCATACAAAAACTTTACCTGTCTTTTTTCTCAAAGACCACAATGTTTTTACTTTTTTAATAAATCCAAGAATCTACTACTTGGCGAATTTGAAACAAAATTCTAGAATACGTTTCACATTAGGAGTGATTTAATGGTTAGACAGGAAATTCTAGACAAAAGCGCAAAATTGGCAGAAACACCAATTCTTGATCGTATTGCAGGTATCAAAGAAAAACTGATTGAAGTAGGAGAAGAAGCACAAAAAATTCGACGACTTCCTGATTGGGGTAGCCAAGTGCTAGCTGATGCAGGTCTCTATCGACATACCATGCCAACCGAATTGGGTGGGGAAGATATGCTTGCTAGGAAACAAATTGAGGTCATTGAAGCAACAGCAGCGATCGATGGATCAGTTGGTTGGTGTGTGCAAATTAATTCAGAAATCAATGCTCTTATCCTGCGTCAAATGGGTCTACCCCTTGCTCATAAAATTAGTGATGACTGGGACATGCTTGTATGTTCTGGACTTGGCAGTCCAAATGGCCCCTTCCCGGGGAGAGAAGCCACCCGTTCAGGTAGTGGATGGGATGTCAAATATCAAGGAGCATTCGCAAGCGGTAGTTACAATGCAACTTGGAATTTGATTCTCACTAGTGAAACTATAGACACAGCGACCGGAAAACAAGTAGAAGCGGCTTTCATGGTACCGCGGGGTGAATTCGAGGTTGTTGATACGTGGGATATGGCAGGACTAAGAGGTTCTGGTAGCCATGATGTACGTGTAGTTGGACATATACCTGAAGAACATGTACTTCCGCAAGATGCTCTTGCTTCTACAACAACTTGGGAAAATCCAACGCATCGTAATCCTGCGCAAGTCCCCTATAACAAAGCTGCCGTAGCACTCGGAATTGCAAGGGGAGCAATGGATGAGTTTATAAAACTTGCGACCCATAAAACACCATGGATGTCTGGTTCCCTGTTAAAAGATCAGCCCGAAGCATACATTCGTTTAGCTGAAAATGAGGCAAATTGGATGGCAGCACGTGCTTTCTTGATGGAAGCACAAGAGCAAATTGAAGAAAACTTAGGACCCCTGGAAGGTGGAAGAAGTGTCCCGGAATGGGAATTTGGAAGACGCGGGTTACTCTCTTCAACACATGCCGCACAAGCATGCCGAGTGATTGTCGATAACATTCACAATCTTGCAGGAACAACTGCCAGCCGAATGAATCATCCACTAGAACGCAAGTTGCGTGATTCACATCAGGCAGCTGCACACGGTGGTGTTAGCTGGCGTCATTATGGTGCTCTTGGCAAAACAATGTTAGGTGAGGAGCCACCTGAAGCATATCGAACGGTGAAAAGAGCTTAGGAGTGGTAAGAGCAGAACTCAAGGATCGGATCAGGCAACTACAAAAAACCCCGATGCTTGACCGCATTGAAAACATGCGGGAAGTGCTCACAACAGCAGGTGACGAAGCACAAGAAATTCGTCGCTTACCAGAGTGGGCTGCCAAAGAAATGATTGATGCCGGTCTATATCGCTTTGCAATGCCAGTGGGCTTGGCTGGAGAAGATTTTCGTGCAAAAGACCAAATTGAGACGCTCGAGGCTGTCGCAGCAATTGATGGATCAATAGGTTGGTGTGTCTCGATCAATTCAGAAATTAATTCCTTAGTACTTCGAAAGATACCTCTTCCACTTGCTGAAAAAATATGTGATGACTGGAATATGCTTGTTTGTTCTGGACAAGGATATGCAAATGGCCCCAATCCAGGTCGGGAAGCACATCGCGAAGGTGAGGGCTGGAGACTAACCTATCAAGGTTCCTTTGCAAGTGGCTGCCATAATGCAACTTACGCTATGGTCTTTGACTCAGTAGGGGTTACCGACGAGACAACAGGGGAAACCGCCGAAGCATCATGGGTGATTCCTCAGGGTGAATTCGAAATCATCGATACTTGGGACATGGCAGGACTCCGTGGAACCGGTAGTCATGATGTTCGTATTGAGCAATATGTTCCACCAGAACATGTTTTACCACTCGATGCATTAGATTCATCAGATCTATGGGAAAACCCAACATTCCGAAATCCTGCACAAGTCCCTTACAACAAAGGAGCCGTCGGTCTCGGAATAGCCCGAGGTGTCATGGACGAATTCATAAAACTTGCGACACATAAAACTCCTTGGGGTTCGGGAACATTGTTGAAAGAGCAACCAGAGGCATACATCCGTATCGGTGAAGCTGAGGCAACCTACCAAGCAGCCCGCGCATTTCTAATCAATAGCCAAGAACGAGTCGAGGAATATTTAGGTCCCTTAAAAGGTGGTCACTCAGCACCATCTACAGAACTTGCACAATTGGCACTTCTCTCGTCTACTCATGCAGCACAATCAATGAGGCATGTAGTAGATACTATCCACAATACCGCTGGAACAACTGCGAGTCGTATGAGCCATCCATTGGAACGAAAACTACGTGATGCACACCAGGCGGCCTCACACGGTGCAATAAGTTATCGTAATTATGGCAATGTTGGAAAGACGTTACTTGGGGAAGAACCTCCACAACTTTTAACAAAAGTTAATCGAGCCTAACGGCATTCTTAGCCTCTTAGTATGTGTTAACAAGCCTCAAAAAGAGACGCGAAGCCCTGTCCGCCGCCAACACACATTGTAACAATCCCATAACGCTTTCCAGAACGTCTTAACTGGCGTATCAAAGAACCAGTCATGCGAGAACCAGTCATGCCAAATGGGTGGCCAATAGAAATTGATCCCCCCATAGGATTCAACCTATCATTTGGAATCTGCAGAACTCGCTGACAATGCAAAAGTTGGGCAGCAAAGGCTTCATTTAGTTCAACAATATCAATATCATCCATCGTCAAACCATGCCTCTCTAAAAGCTTGGGAACAGCTACCACTGGACCGATTCCCATCTCTTCTGGACCACAACCTGCTACAGCACTACCTCGATAAATAGCTAATGGTTCAATATTAAGTTGCGCAGCACGTTCCGAACTCATTAGCAACGTTGCTGAAGATCCATCAGATAACTGCGACGCATTCCCAGCAGTCACAGTTCCATCTTCTTTAAAAACAGGTTGTAACTTTTGAAGCCCTTCCAGCGTAGTCGTAGGACGATTACACTCATCACGATCAACTACGTATTCTTCTTCATAAGGATCTCCTTCTTTTGGCTGTACTTTTCGCGTCACTGTCATTGGTGCAATTTCTTCAGCTATAAAACCTTGCGCCACAGCTGCCGCATAACGTTGTTGACTTTGTAGAGAATAGATATCCTGATCTTCACGCGAAACGTTATACCGTTCAGCAACAACTTCTGCTGTAATTCCCATCGGATAGTACAGCCCTGGAAAACGCTCTCGAGCACGTTTATGTACCATACGTGTCTTATTCTGTGTTCCATCTTGAATCATCGTAATCGTTTCAACACCACCACCAATTGCAACATCTACACCATTGTTTAGGATTTGATCTGCAGCCATCATTACAGCCTGAGAACCAGATGAACAAAACCGATTAACTGTCGTGGCAGCAGCTGTTTGCGGAATACCTGCATTCATAGATGCAATTCTCGCCATATTCATACCCATACATCCCTCTGGATGTCCGCACCCAATAATGACATCTTCAATTTCAGCTGGATCAAGATTTGGCTGCTCTTCGATAACTGAACGCAAAACATGCGACGTATAGTCGACAGGCTCCGTAATATTAAACGAACCCCGATGTGCTTTTGTTAAACCTGTTCGTAAACTACCTACAATTACTGCTTCCCGTGGCATAAGATTCCCCTTTTTATTTCATAAATAAATCTTATGCCACTTGAGAAAAGTCAACAACGGAAAGATCTCTATTAGCTTTTCAAGGCAGGGTTTTTCTTATTATCCCAAGTAACAATTCGATCGGGAGTAAAAACAACCCAACGGCGAGTACGCCCTGAAGCTGAACCCGCATGACGAGGCAATTCACCATTTTCACTTGGTGTTGAATATTTACCGCCCATCTGTAAACGTGCTTCTTCGAGATCAGGATCAGCAATTTCCGCTTCAATATCTTCTAACACAATAGCTGTTCCCTGTAACATTGCACCTTGAAGCTCATAGTACGACTCATTGCGATCTACTATGACTGTTGCAGTTGGATTGCGTCTCAAATTACGAACTTTTTGACCTCGACAAAGAGTATATACTTTTCCACCAGCCCACCCATAGGAAAGTGGAGTGACATTGATACGATCACCTGGGCTAAAAGTTGCTATGCGTATATGTACACAAGTCTGCATAAAGTCATCAAGCTCTTCAGCGGTCATTGCTAATTCAGGCGGGAGAGGCATTTTAATACTCCTAATAAGTAGTTCAGTAGTTCACTTAAAATACGCACTTTGAGATAAATAATCTAGATAAATCTGAGTGAATACAAAATAAAACTCCAAACACATATTAGAAATGAGCTTGCCATCATTGTTTAGTCCTAGGTAATCTATCGGTCAGAAACACTTCAGCAAACAAAGGAGCTTGAAATGCCCGATCCTACAAAAGACCATGAAATAGTTTCTTGGTACCCCTTAGATGACGACGTACGTGAAGAACTTCTTACAAGTGCTCGAGAAGCTGTTTTGAATTGGACAACAAAAGATGGCTGGGCCGTTGGTGTTATGCATGGATATTACTGGGGAAAGGGTTCTATCTGGATGACAGCTGCTTCACATCGACATCGCATGGCTGCTTTACGTCGTGATCCCCGCTGCTCTGTTGTAATAACTAGTACTGGAACACACTTAGGACCTTCCAAAACAATAACCATTAAAGGCCGTTGCATAATGCACGAAGATCGAGAAACAAAGGATTGGTTTTACCATAAACTTTCATGGAGACCTGGCTCAGATCCTGAGCAAGCAGCGAAGTTCGAAAAGTCCCTTGACTCTCCGCTTCGGGTTGTGATGGAAATTGTCCCCGAAAAATGGATAACCTTTGATGGAGCTAAAATGGCTAAGGATACTGCAGGGATACTGACAGATGAGGAACGCGGGCCAATGCTCTCGAGTGACAAAGAACGGCTTCCTGCAGAAATGGCTAAAAGAGGAATCGATTAATTTCGTTCCTCTTCGACACTACTTTTCGTAATTTCCTGACGAAGGGAAACGAAATTAGGTTCTGCGTAATAATTCTCAGATGAGCCTGCACTCCGCATTTTTTGTAATTCATGGGTAAATGCAATCATGCGTACATGTGCATACTGATTCATACCATGCCGTGGCAAAACATAAGTTTGCCGAAAATATTTGTTCGAGCTCCTACCATAAGGTGAGAATGCCTTCAGCCGTCTTTCAAGTCTACGAAATGAATTTGCCAAAAATATAGCAATTATAGGTAGCAAGCCCCCAGTACAAAGTAGAAGAATCATAAATATGTCATTGTGGAAAACGAGAACCCCTATGACTCCAAGAAGTAGTGAAGAAGCACAGCCAACAAATAGTAAGGACACAGAGAGAACACAAAAAGTACCCAATGATTTCAAAACCAACGGAATTATTGAAGCCATCTATACCTACTTAACTGGGCTAATATTATCAAGCACATCAAGTATTTCCAATAGTAAAAACAGGTTTTTACCTAATAATCAGGAAAGCAAAAACTGATCGACTACCATAGCTGCAAAAAGAAGAGTTAAGTAAATAGTAGAATACCTAAACATACCTCGCGCGCCCCGAGAGCCAGTTTGACGAGTTAACCGAAATGAAATATACAAAAAACCTAAACCAGTTATAAGAGCAACAGTGAAGTAAAACCACCCCATTGACGCTATAAAAGTAAACAGTAATGACGAGAGTAGAGTGAGTGATGACCATAAAACCATTTGTCTCTTTGTTAGTTCAGAGCCAATAACATTAGGAGCCATAGGTATCTTCGCAGCAGCATAATCACCCACAAGACCCAAAGAAAGGGCCCAGAAATGAGGTGGTTGCCAGCAAAAAACAATGATGAACAACAGTAACCCAGTTGGATTAATCCCATTTGTTACTGCAGTCCACCCTATTAAAACGGGTAACGAACCAGCAATACCACCAAGGACAGTGTTATGGACCGTTTTACGCTTCAAAAACAAACTGTAAATGACGCCATAATAAAAAAAGGCAAATAGTGCCAATGCCATGGAAAGCGTATTCACTGTCCACCAAAGCCATACACCAGCGAGCAAACCTAATAACAAACCATAAATCACAGCATTACGAGGTGTAATCGTTCCCCTCGGTATTGGACGAGATTTAGTTCGTTCCATAAGTGCATCGATTTTCGCATCAGCTGCCATATTGATTGCTGCAGCACCACCCGCTGAAAGAATAAGGCCAAGGAGAGTTGAGCTTACAAGAGCCCAACCAGGCCAACCATCTTCTGCAAGAACCATCGCAGGCAAAGCTGTAACAAGAAGTAGTAGAACGATTGATGGCTTCATCAAGGTCAGATAATCAAGGATCACCCTTCCAACCTTTAAGGGTTCTGGGATATGGATGAGACCACTATTAAAAAAATACTTCATTTAGAAATTGTTATCTCACGATTCTCATATAGCGCCAAGACACCTATAGAGCAGAAAAGTGCCCAAACTGATGCCGAAAAAAGCAAATGTGCCACTCGGGCCCATTCCGCCCATTCTGTCCAAACATTCAACGCACCAATAAAGATTTGTGCGACGAAAATAACTGCCGCGACAATTGCAAGGATTCTCAATCTTTGGTCAGGCCGCGGCAAACGGCTTAATGTCATATGAACATATCCAATTGTTAGAAAAGGCACTAGGACAGAAATACGATGGATCCAATGAATAGTCTGCAACCGTCCCCCAGTAACAAAAGGAGTCATAGCCTCTCTACAATCAGGCCAGGTTGTGCACGCAAAGCCAGCATCCGTGGCAACAGCATAAGTTCCCACAGCCATCACTCCAGCTATTGAAAAAGCACAAATCCAAGCGGCTCGAACAACTTTGACTCTTTGTGGAGTAAAAGTGCGAATTCTCCTAGTTCCTAACCATGCATACGTTGTAATAATTGATAAAACAGCGACCAAAGCTAATGCAGTAAATAGATGAAATGCGACAAGTGAAGGAGGTAGCTCTGCCTCCACAGTACGCCTGCCCAATTCCGCCTGTAGCAACAGTAAGGGAAGTGTTGCTACAGATAATTTTACTAGTACGCCATCTTTTCTTTTAAACAGAAAAGTGAATATAGCCTGGCCAATAATGAGCAGCCCAGTAAGTGCTGCAAATGTTCGGTGAGACCACTCGATGATCGCAATCTTTTCAGCAGGAGGAAAAATCTGGCCATAACAGAGGGGCCAATCCGGACAACCCAATCCAGATTCAGTAGTCCGAACTATTGAGCCAATAGTAATAAGAACAAGAGTCACCAAAACTGTAGTAACAGTTAAGTAGTTGTAGCCAGTCATCCGAAAGGTCTGCATCTAATACTCGCAATCTAGTTTTCGAATTCTATCTCCTTAACGTCTTAGAATATTGTTATTAAGTACAAGATATACACTTAACCAAAATAATTTTGAAAGTTCCAAAAATGCAAACGATTGAGGAAGGAACCAAGGATACTGATAATTTTACGCAATCAATTAATTGGGTTGCTGCTTCATCAACTCGCAACTATATTCTCAAGAATCCACTTATCGATTGGCTTGATTTATATGGCACAGAAAATGGATTCTCCAAAGACCAAGTTGATACACGTACAGATTTTGCACATGTCCTTTTTGAACAAGGTAAAAACTTTGAAAACGCGGTACTAAAACACCTAGAGACCCTTGCAACCGTATTAAAAATCGAACCTAATCATAACAACACAAATAAACCTCATACCTTTCAAGAAACATATGAGGCTATGCTCGACGGTGCAGAAATCATCTTCCAAGGAACACTACAGGATCTAGAATCAAAAACTTATGGTTCGCCAGATTTACTATTTCGCTCAGACATACTTGCGAAAATATTCCCTTCCGCATTATCTAATGCTGCCGCATCTCAAGCTGCACCTGGACTACCAGGAGCCACTTGGCATTACCTGATAGTGGATGTGAAATTTATTACCCTTGAACTACGAAGAGATGGGATCTTAAGTCACAGTCAAAATTTTAAAGCATCGAAAGTACAGGCATTTATTTGTAACCGTGCACTAGGGAAACTTCAAAAATATGAACCTTCTGTTGCCTTCCTACTCGGCAGGGGCTGGAAACAAAAAATATCTGGGACAGAACACAATAGTTCGGACTGCATGGATAGGTTAGGGCCAATAATTACAGAGCGGCAAACTGATGAAGGAGAAGAACTTACTTCATTGGCAAACGAAGCAGCAGATTGGATGAGACGTCTCCGCAAAGATGGCAAAACCTGGAGTGTGCTACCGAAACCTTCAATGGAAGAACTTAGGGTGAACGCAAAAGCATCTCAAAGTCACTGGTCAGACGCTGTGCAAAAGATTCTTATACAAACAGAAGACCTCACAACACTGTTTCGAGTAAGCGTAAAAAATCGATCTTTGGCAAATAGCAAAGGAATAGAACGATGGAGTGACCCAAGGGTTAATGCCGAAACTATCGGTATATCTGGTGATATTCAGGTTCCAAGGTTTAACGCTTTATTACATATCAATCGGGAACTTTCAGGAAAACCTGTTAGCCCAAAAGAAATACTAGCTAATCGTTCAAACTGGCATAAAGAACCTGATTTAGAATTCTATGTTGACTTTGAAATCGTCAATACACTAAACATAGATCTTTCAGCATTCCCAGATGTCACCGGAACCGAACTAATTTTCATGATCGGTTGTGGACATATTGAAGCGGGAAAATGGCAATTTGAAAGCTTTGTTGCAAACCGATTAACGGAAAAATCAGAAGAAATAATGATTGATGATTGGTTTAATCATATGAATACAATCTATGAACGCATCAACCCAGAAGAAATACCTCAAGTACTTCATTGGTCTAACGCAGAAGTCAATTGGCTTGAAACTGGATCACACTCAGCTAGAAAGCGTCATCCTAATCAAAACTGGCCGCCATTGAAATGGTTTGATTTCTTGGAAATGGTTGTCAAAGCAGAACCTGTAGCAATCAGAGGTTCACATAATTTTGGATTAAAATCAGTCGCTAAAGCACTCAATAGCCTAAATCTCATAAATCTTGATTGGCCTAAGGGACCAACAGATGGCTTAGGGGCAATGGTTGGAGCCTGGTGGTGTGATCAAGAAGCACAATCAAGGGGATGTACTTTAAGTGATATACCTTTGATGAATGAGATAAAAGCCTATAACGAAATTGACTGCCTAGCGATGAAAGAGATTGTTTATTACTTACGTAAAAACCACTAATTAATACGTCAATTCAGCTAGAACGGGAGTAAATCGCCGAGTAGAGGGGAAATACATCCCAAACTGCTAAAGGAATCTAGGCATATTTTAAACTTCACCTGTAGCGTTACATGTCTGTGCAAACAATAATTTCTTCAGACCCCAGCACATGCCCAGAACTAGCAATATTTTCAGCCTGTTCCTGCATAAATTGTTGCAATCCTTCCACAGAAGGAGCGCGCATTACAATTCGTATAGAAGTTGGATCATCAACTTCATGCCCACGATATAAAGCGTTAAACCCTGCTGCTTCCTGAGTTTCTCTGTGAGCATCAAAAACCTTAACCCAGTGTTCGTAAGGTTTTTCGATCGTCGCTTTTAAAAATACTACCGGCATATCTCTCTCCATTCGGTTCAAAAAATAATATATTTGGCAAAAATAACATTACCAAATTAACTACAGCTTGGAACAATTATGTCAGTTAGCCTCTAATTCCTTTGCTTTAGCAATGTCAGCTTGACCACGATAACCTAAAGGTGATTGAGGATTCAGGCGTAAGCTGGGGACATGGGGAGGGGTTACTCTTTGTATATCACTCTTCTAAAATGCACTGATGTTCCAGAAGTCCTAGAAGTCCAAGTCACTGCATCAGTCGAGGTAATGATGCCTCCCTCCATACCTATTGCCACGAAAGTACCGTTCCCGTAGCTGACTCCTCTAAGATGCTCTGATGTTCCAGAAGTCCTAGAAGTCCAAGTCACTGCATCAGTCGAGGTAATGATGGTTCCATTCCTACCTACTGCCACGAAAGTACCGTTCCCGTAGGTACCAGCTGGAAGATTATTGAAGGTACCTGAATTTCTGATAGTCCAATCTGTTCCATCCAATGAAGTAAGAATTGTTCCATTATTACCAAATGTCACGAAAGTGTTGTTTTCATAGAGAACTTCATTGAGTTCTTCTGTTACCCCAGAAGTCCTGATAGTCCAATCTGTTCCATCCGATGAGGTGAGAATTGTTCCATCATCACCATTTGTTACCCAAATATTGTTTCCATAAGTAACTCCCCATAGATGTTTTGGTATTCCAGAATACTGGTCAGTCCAAGTTGTTCCATCC
>CAWVTC010000045.1:0-11192 GCA_963933025.1 uncultured Dehalococcoidia bacterium
GATCAGCAACGACTCCACCTAACGGTGCAGTAACCGGTAATACTGCAATTGCAGTGATCACGCTGATCGATAGATAAAATGCTGATTCTGTAAGGTTGAAAACAACGATATTACGCAACAATAAATGCATAGACATTCCCAAAAAGAATGCAAAGCTACCTCCGAAAAATACTGTGAACTCGGGTTCTTGAAAGGAGGATAAGGCCTCGAGTACGCGACTTTTGATAACAGAAGGCCGTCGGGTACGCTCTAGATTAAATGCCACTTGGCTAGTATGAGGGCTGTCTATCTAACACTCGCGCTAAAGTCAGTCCATCTTTTTTTCGGTGCCTAGTATTTGGCTTAACTCCAGGTCTGCTTGCTGTTGAATAGTTTTAGCAGTTCTAATATGTGATTTTGGTGCCGTGTCACGGCGTATGTCCGTTGCATGAAACCGCAGGAATATTGCAAATAACACGATGGTAGACCCATATGCACCAGCGGAAGTTTGCTGCATAACTGTTTCAGCACTTTCAAATTGTACAAGTGTGTAAAGAAAGCCACCCACCCCAAAAAGCCAACTACCTGCATTGAGAATGAACCACCATATTTGTCTAGACATTGCGAACTCCTTATCAGAGCAGCTTAAGTCTTTAAAATATATTTTTGTAAACGCTAGAAAACTATTGATAACAAATAGCTGGTGTGTCTAACAAACAAACTAATTTTTTACTAATCATCTCTTTTCAATAGATGTAAATTATGGAGATACTGTGTTGAATAAAGAGAGGGGGTTTAATTAACATGGACGCTACTGCGCAGATAATTTTGGTTGTTGTAATAGCTATCGCTATTTCGGCTGGCTATATTTGGTTACAAAATAAGGATGCCAAAACTGATAGGCTTTCGGATGAACTAGAGAACCATCAAGCTGATACAGACAAAGGCAATCAGGATTCAGACAATTAAAATTGGTGCTGAAGGGTTTTTGTCTGTAGTGGTCCGTGCAGTTCCCTAATCCAAATAGCTAGGATCTCGTCCTTCAGCAAAAGGTGTTCCCCTAGTCATTAGCGGGCTATCTCCAGGTTTCATGTTCTGATGTGCCCGTTTCCACGTGGCGAAGGTACCAAGAATGTGTACGGGGTCTCCATGGATTTCAGTAAATCCACCATTAACAGACCGCGTATCAAAATAAGCAGCATTAACATCGTCAGCCCATAGTTCACAGGCATTTTCAAAGCCTAGTTCGAGCATTCGTGTACGAGCTGCTGCAAAATCGTTAACTAAACAACCTACGTGATGGAAGCCTTCCTCTCCTTTTTTGAACATATCGCGATAAATTGATGGAGTCTCATCATGCTGCACTATGAACTGAATCTGATTGTCACCTAGATAACCAAAACCATAGGAAACATCAGCTTCTTGCTTCGTGCCACGATATTGAAATTTGTCTGTGACATGGTGCGGAACATGCACAAAAGGACCGGCGCCATATAAACGATTCCATTTATGGGCAGCTTCTTCGATATCACTTACATAGTAGGCATGTTGGAAAATTGGAAAAGGTGTGCTCATTTAAATTCCTCTGTTTAGTGTTCGTAAGGAGTGTTCCATGGAGACACCTGACTAGTCAAAGACTTGTATCTAAAAACAATTTTTTCGAACAAACTTTCGAGTGTACAGTTCAGGATAATCTAACACTTTCGATCGTAAAGGAAGAAAAAAAGAGACCTCTTACTTAGACCTTACATTTAACAGTAATGGCGTAGAACAAGCTTTCAAAGAATTCAACATTTAATTGTTTAATCAAACTGGTTATTGCGGTTCTCTGAAAGTACCGCCTAAAGTACTCTCAGTCGGTAAAAGTTTTTTGAGAGGACAGCATGAGTAAATTGGAAATAGTGACATCTGAGTCAGTCGGTCTTTCTTCGGCCCAGCTTGAAAAAATCCCCGAGTTTTTTCAGAAAAATTACATTGATACTGGTCTTATTGCTGGATGTATTACGGCTGTCATACGTCATGGAGAGATTGCTCACGTCTCAGTGCTTGGGAAGGCAGATGTTGAGCGTGATATTGATATGACAGAGGACTCAATTTTTCGTCTCTATTCGATGACAAAGCCGATAACGTCAGTTGCATTAATGAGTCTTTATGAAGATGGGGCTTTTCAACTCACGGATCCGGTCTCTAAATTTATCCCTGCTTGGAAAGATCTTGAAGTTTATGTGAGTGGGACCTATCCAGACTTCGAAACTAAACCTGTTGATAGAGAGATGACCGTGCAGGATCTTCTAACCCACCAGAGTGGTCTTACGTATGGATTTTTTGCTGGGTTTGATCCGAATGCGACGGCTCTGGCCCATGCGTACAAGGCACTTGATCTTGGCATGACGGATGTATTCCCACCTACGCTGGAGAATTTGGTGGCTGAGCTCGCAAAACTTCCTTTGGAATTCAGTCCGGGAACAGCTTGGAACTACTCAGTCAGCACCGATGTTTGTGCTCGACTCGTGGAGATTCTTTCAGGAATTCCTTTTGATAAATTTCTGAAAGAAAATATTTTTATACCACTTGGAATGGATGAGACAAGTTATGAAGTTTCACAAGATCTCTTGCCTAGGTTCACTGTAAATTACCTGGCTGCCATGGGCGATGGCCTTAAAGTATATGATGATCCGGAAACAAGTCGATATCGTGGGCCAGTGACTCATTTTGGTGGAGGAGTTGGGCTTACGGCACCACTTAGTGATTATATTCAGTTTGTCAAAATGCTTATGAATTTGGGTGAATTAAATGGTCATCGTATGCTTGGTCCGCGAACACTTGAATTCATGGCTCGTAACCATCTTCCAAATGATGTAGATATTGCCGATCATGCCTTTGGTATACCTGCGGCTTGGCCATCCGGATCAGGATTCGGATTAGGTTTTGGAGTGACAACAGATGCTGCAGCAGCAGGGGTAATTGGAAGTGAAGGTACCTATAATTGGGGTGGCGCCGCGTCAACGGTGTTTTGGGTTGATCCAGTTGAAGATCTTGGAGTGGTTTATCTGACGCAATCGATGCTCGCAGCACTCCCTATAACAGGTGATTTAAAGGCTTTGATATACCCAGCAATTATTGATTGAGTTGCTAAGCACAAAGAATGATGAACTGATAGCTTTGCCGTAATCAAGGTAGTAATTTTAGTCTAGAATATTTAGAGGGGATTTAAGCGATCTTACTCTGAGCTTTGGTTTCTTCACGAACTTGTTAACTTTGCAAAGGGCTAATTGCTTCCAATTTAGTTTGGTAACTAAAGGGCAGATCAAAAGCGCGAGCGCCTTCTATTAAATGATCAAGATATTCAGCTGAGGGAGCCCCTAATTTACCAGGGTTTCTGATTTGGTAGGAAAACGCGCTAGTAGATACTCCGAACACTAGAAGGTCAACGTTAATGCGTTGATAAATACCACTGGTTACTCCTTCGTAACCATCCAGAGCTAATAAATTGCTATCTGTCACGGACCAGAGAACACCCCAAACTTTGCTGTCTGTAGACACATCTGCAGTAATGTTTGCGACATAGCATTTTCGACGTTTGCTCCAATAATCAAATGTTAATTTAAACTCTGAAAGCACTCCTGTTCCTATTGGAACAGCGTCCGGACAGCGATCCTTCATTTGCCTAGGGTCCATGTTTGAACCGTATGCAAAGTAATACTGTCTAGTATTTATCTGATCAGTCACTATTTAGATATTAGCCAGCTAGGATATCTAATACATTTCCCAATTTTCCGCTTGGTTTACCTTTGAAAAATTTACAGAATCCGCAATCACTACAGTTAATGTAGGTGAACTTTTGGTTCTGCATATTTAAAAATCGTGTAAGCCCATCACCAGTAGTTCTAATCGCTCCAGTTTCTGCACGCTGCCCACCACATTCGGGACAGACAAAAGAATATTTTTGAGAATCACTTATTTCTTCACTACTCATCAGATCCTACTTTCATAATGTTTTTTTAAATATACATGAGCTTGGTTTGAGTTAGGCAATCGAGATAATCAGCTTCTCAATTCCGCGCAGGTATTTTTTAAGGAGTAAGTTAATCAATGCAAGGAGAAATTCTATGACTATAACGGGCAGCTATGCAGCACCAGAGATTTTAGCAGAGACAGATTGGTTAGAGGCTAATTTATCAAATCTTGATGTACGGATTATCGATGCACGATCAGAAGACAAGTATGATGCTGGTCATATCGCTGAGGCAATAAATTTAACTAACATTCCGTGGGATGTAGAATCCACGGATCCAACTGAATTTGCAGAAATATTGTCAGGACATGGCATTAGTGATCAGCATGTGGTCGTGTGTTATGACGATTTAGGCCCACCGGCAGCACGTCTCTGGTGGGTGCTCTCTTATTATGGCTTGACTACTGCTCGTTTCCTCAATGGAGGAATTGCAAAATGGATACAGGAAGGACGTGCAACAACAAGAGAAAAACCGAGTTTTCCGCAGACCAACTTTGAAGTACAGGTAATGCCAGATTTTCATTGCAATTTGGATTATGCAAAGGCTGGTGTTGATAATCCCAACACAATTTTTTGGGATACACGTTTAGAAGGAGAATATACAGGAGAAATTGCACGAGGCAATGCTCCAAATCGGGTAGGTCATATCCCGGGCGCAGAACATTTAGAATGGAACACATTAGTTGAACCTGATTCACAAACCATTAAACCAGCAAATGAAATTCAGGCCATACTCGAAGCACATGGGATGACTCCGGATAAGGAAATCTTAACTTACTGACAGGGTGGTATGCGTGCGGCGCACGCTTTGATGATTCTGAAGCTTATGGGATATCAGAAGGCACGTAATTATGATGGTTCTTTTGGAGAATGGTCACGCCAGGATGACACTCCAATCGACTAGTTATATTTACGATTCGTGTAGCTTATGAAGAACTTTTAAGTCGCATGAAAAATATTCGTCGTGATCCTGATTATCCAAAAGAACCGACACATATTATTTGATAAAGCCTAAAGCTTTAAACTTTGAGTTTTCGATACTCGAGAGAACGGCCTGTCCCAATCAGGAACTGAAAAAGACAGACCTCCCTCGATGGAAAGTATTACCCGATTCCCCCTCGAAAGGGTTGTTCAATTTTAAGTAATCGTTCTATAAGGAATACTCTCCGCAAAACCAATTGGAGTATACCCGGGTATATAGGAAAGGCGCTAATCATCTTATGGTGTTAATCCATATGAGAGTGCAAGAAAAAATAATACCAAACTTGTCGAATGTTTAAAAAATAGGGTGGTTTTGAAACTACTTCGAACGAATTCAGTAACTATTTGAGATCTAGGCAGTAATAAAGACGAATATAGATATCTAAAAGCTGACTAACTTTGAAGAAAAAGAATACATAGATGAAGCGATAGGAGATTTAATTGATGCAGGCTGGGTACTAACAAGCCGAAGTCTTAACAAGTCAGCAGAATAAGATCTTACTTACCGGATAATCTCCCAGATAATGAGCGCGATGAGCGCACAAATAGCTACGCCAAGAGTACCCATGGTGCGCCACTTGTTCATTCGCCCGATAAAAAACCGTCCTATCATATGTCTCAATAGTGCACCCATAGGATCATCTTAAACTTTACCCCGAAGGTCGGGGGTTCCAATCCCTCTCCCGCTACCAAACCTAATCAACAATACCGTTTTTCCCTGAAGGTCCTATCACCGATTACGTAGATTTTTTATCAATAGAGTCAGGTAATTAGCTAGGGTGGTATCACTGCTTAGTGTAAACCGTGAAGGATATCTGTTATCTTTGGAAAAATTATTTTTTGAATTGGAGTTATTTATGGCGATCCTTCTTCACTTTCCAGATAGCAGAATGAAAAAAGAAGATTATGCTACCGTAGTTAGTCTTTTAGAAGAACGTGGACATGGTAGTCCAGATGGTCGTGAGCATCATGTTGCTGTTACTCAACCTGATGGGACTATACAAGTATTTGATGAATGGGATACAGAGGAAAACCTAAATAAATTTATGGGGAATCTGATGCCAATACTTGAAGAAATTGGTGCTTCAGAGGATTCTGGTGAACCTGTTATTTATCCAATTCATAATACTATTGCTGTCGGTGCTGGCTTTCATATCTCCAAATAAGTTTTTATCAATTCCGCTCTTCGTCTGGTTCAGTTGAAGGAAGGGGAGTTGTTGTCGTAGGTGCAGATGCATTTGTTGCTGGCAGAGCAATAGTTTCAGAAGCACGACCACAAGCAGAAGCGCACAAAAGTAAACAAACAAACACCAAAAACTTTTTCACGCCTACAGTCGGCATATCCCTGAATCGCTTCGCTAGGAATATTTGGAGTATTTTGCTACTTAGCAAATTGGCGTAGGAAGATTGCTATCAATACTCCAAAGGCACCACCACAAACGGCACGGGTTTGTTCCGCTACAGTCGTATTATTTAATTGATCGAGTGTTACAAGAATTGTAAATATAAAAACAATCAACTAAGAACATTTTAAATTGTTTTAACTGTTTTCTTGGAGACTCTAATAGTTTGATTACCATTAGAAGTTGATTCATCACTGCTCACGATATCCTCCTGAGTAACCTATTCATATACCACCAAATTACCGCTAAGCATGAAGTGTCTGACTGTAAATAACTTACGTAGAGGTGTAGTGGATAGCTACACCCTCGGTAATTAAAGATTTTAGTTTCTTATAGCCATGACCATTAGGTGACTAAATTCTAAAATAAAGCAGGTTGGAGATACCAGTTCTCCAGCCGCTACCAGACCAAAAGTGAAGTGGCGTGAAATGACAAAGAGTGACGCGAACAAACCGAAAGGTATCGTGGAAGCCATTAAAAACAAAAAAAGTGCTAACCCGATTGTAGAAGACATTAAAAACAAAAGGTTTGCTAGCCCAGTTGTAGAAGGCATTAAAAACAAAAGGTTTGCTAGCCCAGTTGTAAAAGGCATTAAAAACAAAAGGTTTGCTAGCCCAGTTGTAAAAGCCATTAAGAAAAAAATGGATAAGTTTTTAAAGCAGTAATCCATTCAACTGCTCGCAAATTACCCGCAAACATGAAGTGTCTAACTGTAAACCTTTGATGGTTTAAAGTTTTAGTATGTCGCAGATGATGATGAGTTTGAAGAATTGTATTTTTGGGATTTCCAATGAGAAAAGCTTCACTTGGCAAAAGGCGCTGCGTTCTATGGTTATTGTAATGGTTGGTTACGGCGGCTATTTAGGTATAAAAGCAATAGTTGAGTGGCTTTAGTATGAATAAAGGTGCCTTATTTATAATTGTTTTAATTTTGTTTGTAATGCCTATGGTTTTTTGGGGAATAACTTGGATGGTTAATAAAGTTTCGTAGGCAGGGAATCAACATGGCAGAAGAACGGTGAATCATTCTTCATATCGTAACAAGTGTAGGCGGTTTCATAGCAACCCTAGCTGATGGCCTATAGAGTATTCCCAATCTTGAATTACCAAATCCTATTGGGGTACCAGTGTTCCAGCAAATACCTGCCAAACCAACGCAGATTTTGCAGCCAGACTAAGGAAAATATACATTGATTCTCCAAAGAGATAATTTCTCCAAGGCCCAACTTGTTTGTATTGAAGAATCATATTGATAGCAAAACTGTTGAAAAAAATGAACATGGAAAAGAATATTCCATAAACGAATCCTGGTGGTGAACTTTCAGTTAAGGGACTCCAGAGATAAATTACTATTCCAATCCATGGCACTAACCCGACTAGAGTTCCAAAAAGAAATGTGGTCCAGTTAGGATTACCAGGCTCTTCGTAATGCTCCATCAGCAGGCCAAATAAAATCATTGATGCGGTCATAGCTAAAATACCGAGAAGTGCAACAACATCTGTTATTCCTGGCAGCAGTGCTATGAGAGCCATCATTATGGATGCGCTTATCGAGTATTCGATCCATCGAGCGTAGTTTCGATTACGCTTTAAGTTTGATGTATACCATCCAAAAACTCCTGGCAATGAAACAGAGTAATGGGCTATCGCTGATAAAAACACGAATGTTGCCACAGCCCATCCAATATTGATAGAAAAGAGAGTCCCTATTTCCTGGAACCCACCGCCAGAAACTGGAGGGCCATCCATAAAAGATGCTGTAACAGGTAAGGAGAAATCATTAGAGAGCAGCAGCACAATGATTCCTTGAATAAGATGAAAGCTCCCCATGATGAGGTTGTAGTATCTTAGTCGGTTAAAAATTCTAGATTGCATGTCTTGTCTCATAACTTTTTGTACTGTATCTATAATGCCAGATCGGATTTTACGTCAGTAATGATTGACTACCAAATTAACTACCAAAGTTCTTTTTGGGTCACTGTAAATGAGTGGATGTTTTGATTTCGTTTCTAGAAATAGATTTCTGGTGGGTGATGAGGGACTCGAACCCCTTAAAGTACTTGACCTTTTCCATCTTCAAGCCCTATCAGCGCCGCAATTTCCCCCTGATGAGTAGCAATATGATAAATGCCTAACGTGGCGTAATGGGATAAAAGAGGCCTAGTCCCAAATGGTCCAAAAGGTCTCTCTTGTTCAAAAACTTTTTCAGGGGCATTCATTACATAGTTTCGGTATTCTTCTCGCACTGCTTCTGCATATTCGTACCAAACTTCCTTTTCAAATTTAAAATCTAAAGCCCATTCAGGGGTTAGTCGTGGAGGTCCAGTCAAACTCGAAGGCATTCCTGCTTTGTTCTCCCAGCCGCCACTTGTAAAAACTGGTTCTACGCCTCTGAACATTCCTAGAAGTATCATGTCCTCTGCGAAAATTGCATGGGCATAAGTTGCTCCGATTGGATTAGTTGATGAGCTATCAACATGCTTTTGAAAGAGTTCTGGTGGGCAGAGGTCCATCGAACCTTCAAGTTGTTCGTGAGCTATATCGTGCTGAATTATAATCAGTTCTCGGGCATCCATTGTTAACTCCAACCATTAAGGCATAATTTCGCATCGAAGAATCGATAGAAGTTTCTTAATCAACTTTGATGGTGATGAGGATGGCTTGATCCTGAGTATCCACAGAGTCAACAGAAATCTTCGTTATCAATACAGTACAGGTTCCAGAGGCTAATGTAATGAGTTTGCTCTGTCTTTCAGACCAGCTACAGACTTCACTTTCACCAGCCAGTATGTCTACTTTGATGATATAAGCACCTGAAAACTGTAGGTCGAATTGGTTAGCAATGTCGTTAGCCATCACGGACTGATGTTTTTGTAATCGAATTTCTCCGTGAATATCTGACGCACGTGCCTCACTCGATCGAATGCGAACCAATTTTATTTCGGGAGATCCAATTCTTTGCCCTTCGTCTGTTAGAGGCTGGATTGTAAGCTTGAGGATGCATTCGCCTGGGGCATAAGATCGGATTTTATTTAACGAGAGCCTGCATTGTGGTCCAAATAAATCGATAACTTCGAACGAGATAAGGCTTTCAACATCAGAGCTTTGGCTCGTTAGCTTGTCAGCTAGATAACGGGCCTCAAGTGTCTGGCCTACATAGATGTTGTAGGTCGCGTCGATAGCATACAGAATCGTCTCACGTGGCGGTATGGTTTGGCCGGCAAGGTGCTGCGCGAATCCTAGGAAATCGATGAGGCGCAAATCTGAAACTTTAACGTCGTCCACGCTGCGGGCAGCGTATCGGCTCGATTGTATCAACTCATCAACCGTAATATCTGGACGTATTTGGCGACCTATAGCTACGAGCGCTGCGTATACTGGGGCCGCAAAGGAAGTGCCTTCAAGGCTATCATAGCCGGCATCGTATCCCACTGGCATGCGGAAACCAGATGGTGCCAGTATGGTCAGATCCTCGTGGGAGTTAGTGTAGGTAGCAACGTTTCCATATTCATCTGTGGCGCCAACGCTGACAGTCGAGTTGAGGCATGCTGGAAACCCGAGCATTGAGAGTCGTCCATCATTTCCAGATGCAAAGATTGGCATAACTCCAAGATTCTTCATCTGCGCGAACGTGGGTGACGAAGGATGATCATTTGGGCATTTGTCATCAAGCCCGGCGCGGTGTAACTCACGTTCACTTTGGCCGCTACCAAATGACATTACCGCAGCATCTATTCCGTATTTTGTTGCGTTCGAGACTATCCACTCATACGCACCAGATGTGTTGCCGACTCCATTCCTAGTGGAACCCGCGGGCTTTATAAGAATAAAGCTAGCCTCGGGCGCAAAGTGATTTACAGCACCGGTCACGCTGGTACCGTGGTCTGAATCACCGGCTGCAGCACCTACACCTTCTTCAAACATTTCACCATTCGAACAAGGATCAGATTCTCCCTCCACGCCAATACAGAGCTCCAGTATGACTCTGTCAGCAAAGTCCGGGTGACTCGAATCTGTAGAGTCAATAACGACTATCACAGTGCCTTTTCCTGTACAGCCGACATCCCAAACTTCGAGGCTTCGCAATAACCGGTAGAACGTATTATTTTCCTCGTACACGTGTGCTGACTCCGGGTCACCAGCGCATAGAGCTGCTAATGATGCCTGTGGAAAATTGGCTCGTGAGGCTGTCTTCTGGGGATCCTCCAGCGTGAGTTGGTTTGTAGAGACCGGTATCCCGCGATTAATTTTTACCGTTGCGCTTGGTCCGGCAGATGCTGATTCACCCGTCTCACCTGTCCCGGCAGATGCTGATTCACCCGTCTCACCTGTCCCGGCAGATGCTGATTCACCCGTCGTATCAGCCAGATCTCCAATGCAGTTGTTTAGAGCCTGGATTTCAACAGAGGTTGGTCGGGAGTTGCCTTGGAGTTCTTCCAGACGAACGGTTCCTCCGTCAAGCGTGTCAAGTAAACATTTGGCAAGGTTAGGGTCAGCAAATGGGTTGTCATCGCTCCAGTTGGAATGCCCGCTCTGGCGTGCGACCAGGGCGTTACAGGCGTTGAGAAGATCTATTTCATCGGCACTGGGAGCCAGGTCATCTCGAAGTTCTGTGAGTCGTTCCATTCCATTTGGTAGTCCTTCAATAATGCAGACTTCAATTGTTTCATCATGAAAGGGATTTCCACCACTCCAGCTGACTCTGTCTGTTCGATTAGAATTATTGCTTTGGCAGGCGTTGAGAAGATCTAGTTCATCAGCACTGGGAGCCAGGTCATCTCGAAGTTCTGTGAGTCGTTCCATTCCATTTGGTA
>CAWVTC010000046.1:0-11100 GCA_963933025.1 uncultured Dehalococcoidia bacterium
TATCTAAGTCAATTGAATTGAGTGCTTTTTCTCGATCAATTGTGATTGTCGCGACATGATCCTTGACTTCATATAGTAATGACATAGTTACCTCGTTTTTGTTTGTTAATTATAGTTATCAAAAAACCCGCTTCCTGTTTTACGTCCTAGTTGACCTAAGGAAACTAATCGTCTTAGCAAAGTCGGAGCCTTGAAACGCGCCTCCCCATATTCTTCGAACATTGATTCGCTAATTTGAGTCAGTACGTCTAGGCCTATCAAGTCTGCTGTGGCTAGCGGCCCCATAGCATGGTTTAAACCTACTTTACATGCTTGATCAAGATCCTCAGCTGTTGCGATGTTGCTTTCCAGCATACGTATGGCATCGAATATAAAAGGAACAAGGAGTCTATTAACAATAAATCCTGGTGAATCTTTTACGCGAACTGTTTCTCGATCAATTGAGTCACAAAAACCCATTGCCATATCCAGAGTCTCTTGATCAGTTACTTCGGATGAGACAATTTCTACTAGCGGTATGACGTGAGGTGGGTTAAAAAAATGGATACCAATTACTTTTTCTTGACGACCAGATGCTGCTGCCATTTCACTCAGTGAGAGTGAGGAGGTGTTACTTGCAAGTATTGTTTTGGGCTCACATATTTTTCCTAGTTGTTCGAACAACTTACGTTTGATTGGAAGGTCTTCAATAATTGCTTCTATCACTAAGTCTGCGCCACTGAGATCTTGCAGATCAGTCGTTGTGTTAATCCGATTCAGTGTTCGATCGTGATGTTCTTTACTTAGGCGTTTACGCTCAACATCGCGACGTAGCCGGTGCCGTATAGAGTGTAGCCCAGTAGTAAGACGAGCTTCTTCCTCCTCAAACACAGAAACCCGGTATCCGTGCCCCGCACAAACTTGAGCAATCCCAGAACCCATAATTCCACACCCGACGATCCCGACGGTTTCAATTGCCATACCTGCCCCATTTCACTTCAGCCTACGTCTTATTCTTGCACAGCCTGTGCTGTTGGTCAGGTTCCGACTTCGTGTGCAGCAAGTAATTCTAGCGCTCGCACCATTGCGGAGTGATCTAAATTATTCCATCCGTTTGCAGCACATACGTTAAAAAGTTCTTGGGCAGTTGCGGTATTAGGCATACCAATTCCGAGGGCTCTGCCACCTTCAAGGGCTAATCTGAGATCTTTCTGATGTAATTCGATGCGGAATCCGGGATCGAATTTACGTTCAATTATGCGTTTACCATGTACTTCTAAGATACGGGATCCAGCGAAACCTCCCATTAGGGCATCTCGAACGCGCTGAGGATCTACACCTGCCTTTGAAGCGAAAATCAATGCTTCTCCTACTGCTTCAATTGTCAATGCAACAATAATTTGATTTGCGACTTTGCAGGTTTGCCCTGCTCCTACATCTCCAACTAGAGTGATATTGCTGCCCATTAATTCGAGTATGGGGAGAATCTTTTCAAAAGTTTCGCCTTTACCTCCGCACATAATTGTTAATTTTGCTTGTTTGGCTCCAACTTCGCCTCCTGAAACTGGGGCATCAATGTATTCCCCACCTGTTTCTATGATTTGTTTGGCAATCTCCTTTGTTGCGATTGGTGAAATACTGCTCATATCTATTACTACTGTATTTGGTTTTAAGCCTTCTAATACCCCGTTTTGGCCTAATAAAATACCTTCAACATCTGGTGTGTCTGGCACCATTACGATGATCACATCACATTCTTGTGCAAGCTTTTTAGGGTTTTCGCAAAGCACAGCGCCGTTTTCAAGAAGTTCACTAGGAATTGGTGAAATATGTTGCACTGTATACAACTGATTCCCCGCAGTTTGTAAATGACCCGCCATTGGGCGACCCATAATTCCGAGACCGATAAAGCCTATTTTGCTCATGTACTGCTCCTGTAACACGTAACGTTTTTTAAAGAAATTTTTTCATAGCCACTTTTTTGCCCAGTTCAATCCCTCTGTAGTGTTGCCAAAGGGACGGTATTCTGCTCCTACCCAACCTGTATATCCAACTTGATCAAGAAAACCAAGGAAAAAGTCGTAATTCACCTCTCCTGTTCCTGGCTCATGTCTTCCAGGATTATCGGCAATTTGAATATGTCGGATTATATTTAGATTATTCTGGACAGTTTTAACTAAGTGGCCTTCCATAATTTGCATGTGATATGCATCGTACTGTAATTCCACCAAGCCATCGCCAACAGCATCAATAATAGATTTAGCCTGTTCAGTGCCAGTTAGATAAAAGCCAGGCATATCTACTTTGCTATTAATAGGTTCAGTAACTAATTGGATCCCTGCAGAACGTAATTGCTCTCCTGCATAACGAAGATTTTGGATAAGTGTTTGATCAATTTCTTTTTCGGAAATGTCATTTGGCGTAAGGCCTGCAAGGCAGTTTACTATTTGGCAGTTGAGAGAATTTGCATATTCGATGGTTACCTCAACACTTTTTCTAAATTCGATAATACGTGATGGATCGCAGGCTAAACCACGATCACCAGCTGACCAATCTCCTGGAGGCATGTTGTGCAATATTTGTTTAACTCCAGATTCGACAAGTGCGTGTTTTAAATCGTCAATTGCATAGTCATATGGAAATGTATATTCCACTCCTTTGAATCCATGTTGAGCCGCTAATCCAAAACGCGATAAGAAATCGTGCTCGTTGAAAAGCATAGAGATGTTTGCTGCTAGTTTAACCATTTACGACCTGCCTTTATCAATATTACAAAATGATGTGTTCTCAAATCTGGTTTAAGCTATCATCAATCTATCAGGAGTTCCTATGTTTATCGCAATGAATCGTTTTAGCGTTGATCCAGAGCAAGGTCATGTTTTTGAATCTGTTTGGAGGGAACGCGAGAGCTATTTAGCAGATCTTGATGGTTTTGTTCAGTTTGCTTTGCTCAAAGGTGACGATCCAGGTGTTTATATTTCGCATACTACGTGGGAAGCCCGGGATGACTTTGATGCATGGACTCAAAGTGAGCATTTTAAGAATGCGCATAGGCAGGCAGGCCCCGCAACTGGTGTAATTCTTGGGCACCCTGAAGTTTCATATTATGAAGCGATTTTAGTGGAATCGGCTGAGGGTGTCGTAAGCTAGTGGATTTGCAATCTCAGGAAAGTATTTCTGGGGATGCGGCACATTCAATAGGAAAAACATTACCTTACTTTGAGCCTGAACTTTTTCGTAGACAGGACGAACAAACTGATAGTCTGTTTTATCAAGAAGCACGTCTTGTTAACCATATTGACGATGCAGCAATAAGCGCCTTGCGTGATTTTTATGCAAAGCACTTGCCTGCAAATGGACATATCCTCGATTTAATGTCCTCATGGGTATCGCACCTTCCTGATTCTGCCAGTACCCTATATGCATCAATTACAGGTCTTGGACTTAATAAAACTGAGTTGCTAGAAAACCCAGTTTTAACTTCTTGGGATGTGCATGATCTCAATAATGATTTAACTCTCCCGTATGATGACCTAGCCTTTGATGGTGTTGTCACCTCTGTTTCTATTCAATATTTAGTTAAGCCAGTTGAAATTTTTGCTGAGGTAGGTCGTGTGTTAAGACCCGGTAGTTTGTTTGCGGTCACTTTTTCTAATCGCATGTTTCCAACTAAAGCTGTGGCAATTTGGCAAGCGCTTTCTGATTATCAACATGCGCAACTTGTAAAAACTTACTTTCGATTAGCTGGGACTTTTGATGAAGCTCAATTCCATGATCTGAGTCCGGCACCAGGGCGTTCCGATCCACTATTTGCGGTAGTTGCGAAAAAGATGAAGAGCTAATTTGCCAGTCTATGCTTCAGGAATTTTGTCAAAAGCAGCAAGAAGCTCTTTGAATCGCTCTTCTACTGCAGGTTGTGTTTCTGGATGGCTTAGAACATAAAGCTCATTTTCTTGGACCGCATGAAGGATCATTTGGGCTAGGGTTTCCGGTGTAATCATTTCTTGAGGAACAGATTTTCCTGAACCCATTACATCAAGATTTGGCTTTTCTGGTCCTCCATAGTGGTCTGGCCTGTTGCGGCCTGCTTCTACGATACGAGTGGCTACACCACCAGGGCAAACTACCGTACAACCGATGTTGTATTGTTCCAGGTCGAGTCTCATGGATTCTGTTAGTCCTGTGACACCGTATTTGGATGCCGTATAGGAAATAATCCCTGGGGTTGCTTCAGGTACTAATCCTGCAATTGAAGCGGTATTAACAATATGACCACCTGCATCTTGCTCAACCATTTTAGGAAGAAATGCTTGTATTCCATTAATGACCCCGTATAGATTTACCCCAACTACCCAATCCCAATCGGAAGCACTCATGTCTTGAGCCTTTTTCATAGTTACGACACCTGCGTTATTGCAGATAACATGTGCCCCTCCAAGCTCAGCAAATACTTTATCTGCAAATGCTTGCATGGATTCAAGATCGGTTACATCTATGACCGAAGTCGAGCAACGTACACCTAGCTTTGTAACTTCACTAGCTACAGCTGCTAAAGCTTCCTCTTCAACATCAGCGAGGGCAATATGCATCCCTTCAGTTGCAAAAGCGAGCGCGAGTGCTCGACCGATTCCACCTCCACCACCTGTGATAACTGCTACCTTATCTTTTAAATCCCTCATCGTAGTCTCCTTATGTCGGGATCAGTTTAGCACTCTCTAGCTCTAGCCGGCTCGCTTGCGGCATGGCACGATACTCTTATGGCTTCTACTTCTAGTAATCCAATGAGGGGATCAGACAATTCCAATTCGTACAGGACGGTCGGAATTGTTGGTGGTGGTACAGCAGGTTATCTAACTGCGCTTGCTCTGAAGAAAAAATTACCCGAGCTGGAAATTTCACTTATTGAGTCCCCTACCATTCCGATAATAGGTGTTGGTGAAGGGACAACGCCTATTATGGTGAAGTTTCTCCATAATTATTTAGATAGGGATATTCATGATTTTTTTAATCGTGTGAAACCGACGCTAAAATTTGGGGTTAAATTTGAATGGGGTGCTCCAGGCGATTCTTTTTTTACATATGCTTTTCATCCAGGCCATATTCTTGATTCTCAATATCATGGCGGTGATTTTAACGACTATTCCTTGGGTTCTATGATGATTAAGGATGGAACTGTTCCAATAGTTCGGGATGAGAAGGGTGCGATGAATTCGCTACTTGAAAACATTGCTTTTGCTTATCACTTGGACAATGCACAATTTGTAAAGTATCTCCAACAAGAAGCGAAAACTGATGGAATTCAGATTTTGGAACAGAATGTAGTCCAATTTGTTCCACATGAGAATCTTGAGAATGGCCTTAACTTTCTGGTCACAGAAGATGGGGAAGAGAGGCATTATGATCTCTATATCGACTGCACCGGTTTTCGTGCAAGCATTATCGGGGAAACTCTTGAATCACCCTTTGTTTCATTTGATAGCAGTCTTTTTTGTGATCGTGCCATTGTGGCGAATGTTCCACATTTTGGTTCAATAAAGCCGTATACAACTGCTGAGACCATGAATGCTGGATGGTGTTGGAACACACCATCCAGAGAGGATGACCATCGAGGTTATGTGTTTTCCTCTGATTTTATAACTGATGAAGAAGCTGTAGAGGAGATGCGCCTAAAGAATCCTGCAATGGGAGATCATCGCGTAATTAAATTTTCAACTGGCCGACGGGAGTCGTTTTGGAAAGGTAACGTTATTGCTATAGGTAATTCATATGGGTTTGTTGAACCGCTGGAATCTACAGGGTTACACATGATAATTCTGGAAATCAATTCTCTTGTTCTTAATTTTCCACGCAGAAAGTCTGATAACGCTATTGCAAAGACTATTAATCGAACCCTTAATGAGCATTGGGAGGATGTTCGTTGGTTTCTTGCTATCCATTATGCGTTCAATCGGAAGTTGGATACTCCCTTTTGGGAACATTGTCGTAAAGAGACAAAAATTGGGGATGCGAGAGAGAGGGTTGAGTTGTTTCAAGAGCGCGCGCCGCTTACATACAGGCAATCTCTTTTTTATAAAACAGAAGCAGTTTTCGGTGATTTTGCTTACGATGCGTTACTACTTGGACAAGGTGTCCAGGCAAGGTTTCTAGAACCTCAAGAAAAAAGAGCTGATTGGCAAAAACGCAATACTGGCTTGAAAAATTTAGCAGCGACTTGTATCCCCCAATCTGAAGCGTTGCATCTTTTGGAAACTGCACCTAAGCACGTTCTTCAGGGGGTAGTTTCAGGTCCAGATACTTGGGCAAAATGGCCATAAGGTTAAGGCTTGACAATTAACTAGAAGATTAACTTTGACAAGTTGCGCAATCTTAGGCACGTGTGTATCAAAAGTTCTTAAAAATTAAAAAAACGTTGACTTGTTTTACTACACGTGCCTAAGATTGCGCAACTTGTATTTTGGAGTTATATATGCGCGAAAATTACTGGACACGTTTGAAGACAAATGGTTACAGTCGACGTAGCTTTCTAGCAGGCACAGGTATTGCAGCTGCAGGAACGGCAGCAATACTTGCTGGTTGTGGTGATGATGATGCTGCTTCGGGAGCTGCTGCAACGGCTGCAGCGACGAAAGCTGCAGCGACGAAAGCTGCAACGGCTGCTGCAACAGAAGCTGCTGCTACAGGTGGCGCGGTAGATGGTTCGTTCTACAGCCAACAGAGCACTATGTCTGGAACTACGCTGGATTTACATCGTGAGCTTTATAGAGGCATCGCTTACTCAGTAGGGAATGCATATAACAACCTTATCAAGTTTACAGATGTTGAGAATTTTTCTATAGCAGGGGAAATCGCTACAGGCTTGCCAGAGCAAGTTGATGAGCTTACCTACAACTTCACTATTCGAGACGATGTGAAGTGGCACAACAAAGCACCTGCTAATGGTCGTGCACTTACTATGGATGATGTTAAGTGGAATATTGAACGACAGACAGCTGGTGAGCTAGCTAATGGTGAAGCTGCTCCTAACTTTTATCGTAGTGGTCAGATCTATAGTTCTATAGATACTGTTGATTACGTAGATGACACTCATTTCACGGTTAAGATGAAGAATCCTGCAGTTACTTGGTTGAGTGACATGGCTGCAGAGGAATTTAATGCTGTTATGTATCCAGAAGTTGCAATAGCTCTGGAGGATGAAGCTAACTTTGGTGCGTTTAACCCGGACCATATTGTTGGAACTGGGGCGTGGGTCTTTGATGCTTTCGATCCAAATACGCAAGCCCATGCATCTAGGAATGATGAATACCACTTGCGCAAAGATGGAACCATACCAGGTATGGCAGATGACTATTACATTACTAATATTGGTAATGATCCTAATGCTTTGCGGTTAGCTTTTGAGCAGAAACAGATTGATGAACTTTCGCTTCGTCAGAAAGATATTATTGAGGCTGTTCAGGAAGCCAATCCTGATGTTGTTCGTCAAGATATTGGAAATCCGAACAACAACCTGGAATTCGCATATAACCCAGTCGTTAATGCGGCATTCGCTATTCCTTCTCTCGCTCAAGCGATGTTCCTTGCAGTTGATAGATCTCACGTTTCTAATACAGTCTTCCAAGGTTTGGCTAAGCCGAACCCAGGAGTTAACTGGCCATTCAGAGGTTGGTCCTTGCCACAGCAAGAATTGATTCAAGCACCTGGGTATAAGGTCTTCCAAGGCCAAGCAGGTCGTGATGAAGATATTGCTGAAGCTCGGAAGCTTTGGGAAGCTGGTGGAGGCGAGGATCTCCCAGACGAGACCTATGCAATGATTATTGTTGACCTTGCGGATCAGTCTATTAAAGAGTGGTTCCCTGCAATGATGAACAGTGCGCTAAATAGTGAGAAGTGGTCTGTTGATGCTATACCGGTTTCAACACTTCTTGATTATAACGTTACAGGTCAAAATCCTGTTGGTTATCTCGGTGGCTGGGATCAATGGGTAAGCCCTGATCCACGTACTCGATATGCTTCTGTTTATTCTAGTAGTTCTCGAGGATTCCTTAACTTCTACGGTTATCATACTGATGAGATGGAAGGTTACATTTCGAAGATGTTTGGAACCTTCGATACTGAGGAAGCTCAGCAGATTATGCAGGAAGCCCAAAGGTTCCAGCTTACAGATGCTGGATCTGGCCATGTCCAAATGGTTGGTGGTGTTTCGATGGATCTGCACCATCCTTACCTACATCGAAGAGGTCCGCAGTTTATCCAACTGGGTACCTTGGTTAGTCAGGATTGTTGGATTGATCAGACTGATCCGAGCTTTGCCGGAAAGTCTATGCCTGCATAAGTAAGTCTGTATTTAGACTTTTCAGTACGGGGCTCTTTCGGGAGTCCCTACTGCAGCAGTTTCATACCATGAAGGGAAAGTGGATGAATTAGCATGACTCAATATCTAATAAGACGACTTATTGGTGCTGTTTTCGTTATTTGGATCGTAACTACCTTTGTTTTTTTCGCTTTACGAGTTTTACCTGGTGATTTTGCTGCTCAACAGGTTGCAAATCAATTCTTCTCAGGAGCCACGGCGCGTGGTCGTTCAGATGTTGCCACTACAGAAGCACAAGGGCAGTCGACTGAAAGGGAGAGTAATGACAGTGCAAGCGCGAATGTTGATCTGGCACTTCAGGCTGCACGTAAGCGCTTGGGGATGGACAAATCTATTCCACATCAATATGGGCTTTACTGGAAAGGGTTTTTTACTGGTGATCATGGGAAATCATTTCGAACATCACGCTCTGCTGTAAGCGATACTATGGAAGCATTGCCCTACACTATTCAGTTAGGGTTAATGTCAATGGTGATTGCACTAGCGTTAGCTCTTCCGGTCGGTATTCTTTCTGCAATGCGGCCAAATAGTGCATTAGATGGCGGATTACGTGTTTTTGCTATTTTCTTTTTAGCGGCTCCCTCATTTTGGACAGCAGCATTATTAGCTGGATGGGCAGTGAAGTTTGATATCTTAGATATTAATATTGTGAAAAGTCCCGGTGTTTGGCAGGATCCTTGGGAGAGTTTTCAGTTATTCATTGTTCCTGCGCTTGCTGGTGGGCTTGCGACTGGTGCCGTTTTGATGAGGTTTGTTCGCTCTGGCCTATTAGAGGTTTTAAGACAGGACTATGTCCGTACAGCGCATGCTAAAGGTCTACGTGAGAGTGTTGTTTTGGCCCGCCATGTTTTTCGTAATGCTCTAATTCCTGTAGTTACAATTTTTGGTTTTTTGGTAGCTGCCCTAGTTGCTGGAAATATCATCTTAGAAACAATGTTCAACATACGAGGAATGGGACAACAATTGTTCCGCGCAATTTTAATGAGAGATGTGCACGTTGCTCAGTTTATGACATTACTGTTTGTGGGCGCTGTGGTTATGGTAAATATTTTGGTGGATCTTAGTTATTTTCTTATCGATCCACGAGTTACCGTTTCGAGTGTTGAGTAATGAGTAGTAATTTGAAATTGTTAGATGATTGGGGTGAACGACCAGTAGATCGTTCATTCCTCCTTCGAGCACTTGCTAATCTTTGGGATTTCATGCGTCGCCGAAAAGTTGGTGGAGTTGCTCTTGTCCTTGTTGTAATCATTATTTTTCTTGGGGTTGTAGGTCCCTATGTTACGCCTTATGACAAAGATGAAAGCTTCCAGCAGGAGAACCCTAATTATGATCCGGATAGCTTAAAGGAAGAGGAAATGTCTCCTTTCACAGCATTACGTCTTACGAATCCCTCAGGATCGCACTTTCTTGGTACCGATCATTTAGCACGTGATCTTTTTACGCGTGTACTTTTTGGCGCTCAACGCTCACTTATTTTTGGCTTTGGTGCGGCATCAATTTCTACAATTTTGGGAGCTTTTCTTGGGATTGTATCAGCATATTTTGGTGGGAAGTTAGATTTGGTGCTTCAGCGTGTCGTTGATTCAATGATTGCGATACCTGGCTTTCTTTTTTTGTTATTACTGGTGCAGACCGGAGAAACTACAATATTACGAGTACTGCTAGCATTGTCCGTGCTAGGTGCTTTTGGGGTTTCTCGAGTCGTTCGAGGTGCAACGCTTGCTGTGCGTAATGATGTATATATTGAGGCTTCACGGGTTGTAGGTGCTAGTTCGCTCCGTATTTTATTTAGACATATTTTCCCAAATGTTTCAGCCCCAATTATCGTTATCTTTTCTGTTTCGATCGGATCCTCAATTTTGGCTGAAGCAGGTCTTGCTTTCTTAAACCTTGGTTCTCCTGGTCCGTCGTGGGGGACTATGGTTAATGTTGGGCGACAATTTTTCGATTCGAAACCAATACTTAGCCTTGTGGGTGGTGGAGCGCTTACGATAACAGTGCTTGCATTTAATTTGCTTGGTGATTCTCTTCGAGATGCCTTAGACCCGAGGTTAAGGGGTTCTTAAGGGCAGGCTTTTCATAGTCGCTACTGCTGCCTTTGAGCTCGTCTTCGTTCGGCACGTGTTTGTTGTGTTTGTTGTGTTTGTTGTGTACGCATCTGGGCAGTAGGTTTTGAATTGGGTGTTTCACTAAAAAGACTTGAAGCCCGTGCTAGAACTGGGTATACGCTACATATTGGTGTGTTATAGGGGATGGTCGCTTCTTCTATATCATCAGCTAGATTTAAGAAAAGATTTAAATAATTAAAGCTCAGACCTTCTTTCCATGGCTCAGGTTTTGGTGTGGAGTAAGAGTCTGTTGTACCAAGGCCATATGTTCGGGTTAATAGCCCACTTGCTCCTTCAATGCCCAGTTTGGAAAGTTCTGGTGCAGGTTCAAGTAGAAGTGAAACTTGTGATGCATCAAACCAGGCTTTGATATTTGTGCTTATTTGTACATAAGGGCCAAGGCTTCCTGCATGTTGCATGACGGTAAGAGGGTAGCTAAGTCCTTTAGGGATGTTTTGTTGTGCTGGAAGTTCTACATTAAAATCTGGTGTTCGTACTTGGCTCATAGAAAGAAATCGAAGATTTGGATTGGTGGTATCAACCTCGACTATTTCTCCGTCAATATTGCTACATAATTTTCCCATTTCATAACGTAAAGGGAACGAATAACCATCTTTGCCATAAAAAATTCGTACACCT
>CAWVTC010000047.1:0-11087 GCA_963933025.1 uncultured Dehalococcoidia bacterium
GTTCGGATAAGACCTTCATAGTCAATCCCAAGTGAAATTGCTTCACGGGCACGCTTATCTGTGAACTTTATATTGTCAAACGCAAGAAGCCTGGCCTCAGTAGAACCTACCTCTGCCGCGTTGGCGATATCGAGATCTGTGAATTCTTCGAATTCAAGGCGATCGTTAATAGTTGGCATTATATCGATGTCTCCAGAGAGGAATGCTGCCTTAGTTGCGGCACGATCAACAATGACGCGTGTTTCTTGTGCATCGATGTAAGGACCGTCTTCAACGAAGTGTTTTGACGGATTCTTATGTTTGTAGTAGTCCGGATAACGCGCCAGACTCACACCAGTCGCGTCGCGTCTGGTGATAATGTAAGGTCCTGCTCCAGCATCTTCTTCTTGAACATTATTATTTGCACTGGCAAGCACCTGTGCCTTGTTTACAATACCGAAAGCAGTAGAAGCCATCAGTACTGGTGCTGACGCAGAGGGTGCCTTTAAATTAACTCGTACTGTTGAATTATCAACAGCATCGACTGAGTCTATAAAACCCCAGTTTGCTGCATTTACTTGAGAACCTTGGTTTTCCAAAAGATCTGGGAAGCGGGACCAGGAAAATGCCACATCTTCTGCTGTAACAGTACTGCCATCAGCGTGGAACTTCATATCATCACGCAGCTTAAAAGTTATTGTTTGAGCATCAGGCTGTTCCATAGAAGTAGAAGCATCTAAAAGGAATTCATTAGTGGAAACCTTGTAGAGATGTGTGTGGTTATAGATACGCGCAAGTATATCAACGTTATTAATTACCTTAAGGCCAGGATCGATGCCCTCATCAACCTGTCCCTTTACATCATTTAAGGTTCCACCACGAACGGGTTTACCTGATCCTGAGCTACTCGCAGATGATGCATCATCATCATCATCACCACAGCCTACGAGTGACAGTGCTCCTGCGCCAACCCCAGCTGCAGCACCGACTTTGAGAAAACCTCGTCGGTTAATTTGATTTTTCTTTAGTCGTAACCAGTAGTTTTCACTCATATCATTGCCCCTGTTCAATTTGTATGTGGATACTACGGGAACGTTATCTAAATTACTAGGAAAATTTCTATTGCTGAAATTTGCTGTAGGTACCTAGTAACCTTGAAAGTTAACAAAAATGTTAACAAAAGTCTTATATGTTTATGGCAAGTAATTAAGTAATGAAGGTTCAAAATGAAATTTAAAAAACAGTTGTGTGTTGCTGCATCAAAAAATGTAGTCATGCTAGTGCTCTCTTTAATTCTTGGGGCTCTGCTCTGTTTTGCTTGTGGTGGTGGTCTTAATAATGAAACTTCAGATACGTCGGAAAGTAACTCTAGCTCTGGTTCCAAACATGCTTCCTTAAAAGGGGAGGTTCGAATTGATGGTTCTTCGACAGTTTTTCCTATCTCTGAGGCGGTAGCAGAAGAGTTCAGTAAAGTTTCAAAGGTACGTGTGAACGTTGCTTTTTCGGGAACAGGTGGTGGTTTTGAGAAGTTTTGTCGTGGTGAAACACAGATTAGTGATGCCTCACGTCCAATGAAGGAGAAAGAAGTTAAAGCTTGTGCCGAGGAAGGTATCAATGATGTGGTTGAACTACAGGTAGCAATTGATGCATTAACGGTGATGATTAATCCGGAAAATTTATGGGCGAGGTGTATGACTGTTAACGAGTTGAATTATGCATTCCGTGCTGGCGGTGCCAAGAAATGGAGCGATATTCGTTCAGATTGGCCAGATAAGGATATTGTGACGTTTTATCCAGGTGTTGATTCTGGAACCTTTGATTATTTCAATGAAGCTATCATTAAAAAAGAGAAGGAGAAGGAGCATATGCACCGCGCTGATGGAACCCCATCAGAGGATGACAATGTTCTTACACTTGGCATTGCCTCAGACCCTTACTCGATTGGTTATTTTGGTTTTGCTTATTATGTAGGTGCTGGTGGTGAGCTAACAGCTGTACATATTGATGATGGTAATGGATGTATTGAGCCTACATTTGAAAACGCATTTAACGGTGTGTACACGCCTTTATCACGACCACTTTTCATATATACGCGTGCATCGATCTTGAAGGATAATCCTGCTGTATACGGATTTCTTGAGTATTACTTTGATAATCTTGATGAGCTTGTCCCAGATGTTGGATATATAACTATGCCAGAGGGCCAAACGGCTATTATGGTTTCCCGATTGACGAACGGAATAGTTACTCATGGATCAGGTCAATAACTGAAAGGACAAATCAGAATTTTAAATTTCGTTTTTAGCTCGCATAATTATGTATTGGTCGAGTGCTTTTCCAAGATGTTTTGTGAATTCGGGATATCGTTTTCTTACTGCAACAGCATATTCACTGAGGGGCAGTCGTCTTCTGGTGTAGCCTGATTCTTCTGGTATCTGTCCAACCGTATCTGCAATCACTAGCGAAAATGTGCGAATAGCTTGAGTTCCGATTTCATAGTCGGTGTTGTGCCTTGTCGCCTTGAGGTCGTCAAACCCTAGAGTTATGATCCTATCTATATTAATACCTGCTTGTTCTTCTGCGATTCGAGAGAGAAATGTATCTGTTTGTTCTTCTTTTAGCGGATTGCCCTCTAGTACGTTCCAAAAATCTTCTACAGTTTTTCTAACCAAAAACCCTTTTTCTTTTCTTACTAAAATACCGATTGCATACAAAACAGGTACATTTTTCGGGGGTACCCCTTCCGTGTAAACGCCTCGCCAGTTATCGCCCAGGTTAATTTCGGTCACACCTGAGAATTTTGGTGGCCTTTTTGGTTGCATTGGAATATTTGGCATGCCCATTGATTGGTCCCTTTAGTTAGAGTTTAGTTTTGATCGTCTTCGCTTCCGCTGTTTGTTGCAAGTTCTGCTACAAATTTCCGGCGACCATTTTCTAGTTGAGTTAGCCTTCCAACCCCAGGATAGGCGTTATGAACACAAATAAGGAGGGAATTTTCTTTAATCGCACGTTTAGCTAATTGTTGTTTTGTTGCCAAGCTTAAGAGAGGAAGGACATCAAATGCTGAAATCCAAGCATCTCTTTCCATTTGTACTTCGTGATGTACTAAGTCTCCAGTATATATAGCTGTTTCGCCACAGGAATTTAGCAATATTGATGCATGGTTCGCTGTGTGTCCTGGAGTCGGCAAGAAGGTTACGTTTGGGATAATCGTATTTTCTCCTTCCACTAATGTGAGTTGACCACTTTTCTTTAGAGGTTCGAAGTTTTCCTGTAAATAGGTTGCCCGTGTTCGATCGTTTGGTTCCATGGCTGCCTTATATTCACCAGCTTGTACAAAGTAACGAGCATTTGGGAATGTGGGTAGTAGTTCACCTTTTTCCCGAATAGTGTTCCAACCACAATGGTCAGTATGCAAGTGTGTGTTAGCGACAGCAGTTACGTCCTTTCGTGTTATGCCGATAGCTTCTAGTTCCTCTATCAAATGACCATATTCACCTGGAAAAATTTTGTTCCGTGTTTGCTCATCGTGTTTGTTTCCCATACCTGTTTCGATAAGGAGTATTTCATTATGGTGTCGCACAACCATACAATTCAGGCCTAATGGGATACGGTATTCATCATCAATATTCTCCGAACCGATCACTGGTTCCCATAAAACTCTAGGAATTAGTCCGAAAATTGCGCCACCATCAAGCCTGAGGTATCCATCTGAGATAATTGAGATTTCAAAATCTCCAACTTGATATTGAGCTGCCATTTCTTAAATCCTGCTGTATCACATTACTCTAGAGGTTTTTTTTCGGTAGCGCTTAAGGTTAATTTGAGTGCCTCAATTGCTACCTCTATTTGATCATCTTCAGGTTCCCGTGTGGTGAGCTTTTGTAGAGCGATATTGGGTGCGAACAATATTTTTATGATTTTGGAACTTTCAAAACGCGCACCTATCCTTAGGATTTCATAGCTGAGTGCTGCGATTGGTGGCAATAGTATGATTCGAGAAACTATACGTACCAGTATTCCTTTATCGACAAATACATCGAACAAAATAAATGTTACTAAAGCAATAACAATGACAACAAGTAAGAAGCTAGTGCCACATCGTGTGTGCTCTTTTGGAAATAAGCGAATATTGGGTATATCGATAGATTTGTTGTGCTCGTAAGCATGTATTGTCATGTGTTCTGCGCCGTGATATTGAAAAACACGCTTGATATCTGGCATTAAGCTGATTAAGCCGATATAGCCTACGAACATGACAATACGCAAGATAGATTCTATTGAAACGATAGCTGCATGTGACCAGTTAAGTAATCCTAGAAGATTACTGAGTAGTACTGGACCAACAAAAAAGATACTCGTCACCATTACTAAAGAAATAAGCATCGAACCCCAAAGCGCTTTTTCGGGAAATTCTATTACTTCTCCATCATCTTTTTCTTCTGCGTATGCGATCCGAGAAGAGAACAACAGAGCTCTTGTTCCTAATGTGAGAGTTTCCCAGAGAACAAGAATGCCTCGTATAAAGACAATACTTCGCAGATTACCTGTGCTTACCCCTTTGAGCTTCTCAACGTGTTTTGTGATTTTTCCTTCAGGGTTACGTACCGCTATGGCCATATGCTCAGGGCCTCTGATCATTACGCCTTCGATGACTGCTTGCCCACCGTAATAGATAGTTTGAGTGCTTTTATCGTTACTCACTACATCTGCCATTGCAATTCTTGGCAGAATCTATGTTTTTTAGTTTTCACTTTCACCTGTAATCGAATAGCGACGTTGAAAGCGCTCGACCCGACCTGCTGTATCAACAATGCGATGCTCACCAGTAAAGAATGGATGACATGCGCTACAAACATCGACATGCAAACTTTCTTTTGTCGATCGTGTTTCAAAAGTACTTCCGCATGAACAAGTTACGACGGAATCTATATAGTTTGGATGTAAATCTGATTTCATGACGAAGTCTCTTCTTGTAAGACATTTACTTTCTTACGTCTTCCCTTTGCGTAGGGAGCAAACTGAACCGCACCTTCTACTTTTGCATAGATTGTATGATCTCGTCCTAATCCGACACCGACTCCAGGGTAAAACCTAGTTCCTCTCTGTCTCAAAATTATTGTTCCTGGTTGTACAATTTCACCACCGAACCGCTTTACTCCAAGACGTTGAGAGTTACTATCTCGACCATTTCTAGAGCTGCCCATTCCTTTTTTGTGTGCCATTACTAAGAACTCCCCTCGATTGATTCAACAACAAGACGCGTCAGATGTTGCCTGTGGCCAAGTCTTCGGCGGTATCGTGTTTTGTTTTTATATTTCATAAATCGGAGTTTTTTACCCTTACCATGAGCTTCTATTTTTGCTCTTACTTTGGCACCCTCTATGATTGGTGTTCCTACGACAATATTATCACCATCGATCAGCATAAGAACTTCGAATTCACGAATATCACCTGGTTCTCCAGGTATACTGCCGACGTCGAATTCCTGACCTTCGGTTAAAAAAAACTGTCTTCCATCTGTCTTAACGATTGCTTGCAAAACTTTGCCTCCAGAGGCATACACTCAAGTGTACGAACCGTGACCCCTTTCGGTCAAAGAATCTCGTTCGAAAACACATCTATTTTACGAATTTACACTTGTGTTTGTGTTGCCACCTTCCCAAGCTAACCCTGGTTTTACGACCGGTTCGAATGAAGGTGAGCTTGTAGAGTCTTTGTCTTCATTCGAAGACTCTGGCCCTGGATCTTTTGGCTGTAGATCTTCCGGCGGCCAAGGTTCTTGGGGTTCACTTTCAAGTAGTCGGGTTAGAGATTTACCCTCTAAGGTCTCTTCTTCCATTAGTACTTCTACCAATTTATCTAGCAGCTTGCGGTGTTTAGTAAGGAGTTCAGTTGCTCTAGTGTGAGCTCCAGCAATAATAGATCGGACTTCATCGTCAATCTGTTCTGCAACTTTTTCACTATAGTTACGAGTTTCTGAAATTTCTTTTCCCAAAAAAACCATTTCTTCATTTTTTCCAAAGGTGCGTGGGCCAAGTCGTGCACTCATTCCCCATTTGGTAACCATTGATCGAGCTATTTGAGTGACTTGCTCTAGATCACTTGAGGGTCCTGTAGAGGATTCACCGTAGACTAGTTCTTCGGCAACAAGTCCACCAAGGGCTGCGCTCAGCTGATCTCGGAACATTTGTGGCGTTTTATAGTGCGATTCTTCATCAGGCAAAAACCTTGTATATCCTCCTGCCATACCTCTTGCAACGATCGTAACTTTGTGTGGGGGATCATGATCCTCTAAAAAGTGAGCTAGGACGGTATGCCCACCTTCGTGGTATGCCGTTAATTTTCTCTCGTGCTCGTTCATGACACGGCTTTTCCGTTCAGGTCCTGCAATGACTCGGTCTACTGCTTCCTCAAATTCATCCATCGATATGATTTTTCGGTTTCGTCGAGCAGCAAGAATTGCTGCTTCATTTACTAAGTTTGCAAGGTCTGCCCCACTAAATCCAGGTGTACTTTTTGCTACTATTGCAGGAATAACAGTCTCATCAAAGGGTTTACCCTTCATGTGCACGTTTAAAATTGCTTCACGACCCTTTACGTCAGGTGCATCCAAAATTACTTTTCGGTCGAACCTTCCGGGCCGTAAAAGTGCAGGATCAAGAATGTCAGGTCGGTTAGTTGCAGCCAAGATAATGACATTGCTACCAGTCTCAAATCCATCCATTTCTACAAGGATCTGATTAAGTGTTTGTTCTCGTTCATCGTGACTACCACCTAGCCCTGCGCCTCTTTGGCGACCAACTGCATCAATTTCGTCAATGAAGACAATACAAGGGGAGTTCTTTTTTGCTTGTTCAAAAAGGTCTCTTACTCTGCTGGCTCCAACACCTACAAACATTTCTACAAATTCTGAACCCGAGATGCTAAAGAAAGGAACCCCCGCTTCGCCTGCTACAGCACGTGAGAGAAGGGTTTTCCCAGTCCCAGGTGGGCCGATTAGCAACACACCTTTCGGAATTTTTGCTCCCAGAGCAGAAAATTTTTCGGGGAATTTTAAAAACTCAACGACTTCTACAAGTTCCTCTTTTGCCTCATCTGTACCAGCTACGTCAAGAAAAGTAACTGTGACTTTTGAACCACCAAACAAGCGAGCTTTACTTTTTCCAAAGCTCATAGCTTGAGAATTCGATCCTTGAGCATTACGTAAGATAAGTAATAGAAAAAGACCAAAAATCAGAAATGGTAATAAATTTAAAAATATACTTAACCAACCTGATTGCCCGCTCTCTTCAAAAACGAGATTCACTGCATTGGGCACATTTTTTTGAGCCCCAGTAATCGCAATACTTTCATCGCGTAAGTAGGTAGCAATATCAGTACTTTCTGAAAGCTCAGTTTTTTTGATGTTTTCTATTTCTGGATTATCTGAAAAGTATCGTACTTCTATATCAGTTCCATCCACCCTTAGTTCTTCAACTTCACCTTTTTTTATATCTTCAATAACTTCTCCGAATGCGATTGTTTCTACATCTTCACCGCCACCGAAAACAAAATACGCAATTGCAATGCCAGCTCCTATCACAATTAGCCAAACGAATCCATTACGCAATAGACGTGTATTCACGTTCCCTCCGGATTACTGAGTATACCAGAGCTCTCGAATAGCTTTGTAGATGTTCATGACAACCTACTGATACACTCTGTTTATGAGTATTAAAAAGATAGCTTTTATTGGTGGTACAGGACCTGAGGGAATAGGCTTGGCTTTACGAATGGCAAGCGTTGGACATAGGGTTTTAATAGGTTCACGAACTCAGGAACGTGGGAAAGAAGTCTCGGAACGGATTCTTGCAGAAGTTCCTGATGCTAACGTATATGGTGGTACGAATCAGGAAGTGGTAAATGATGCAGATGTTGTTTTCCTGACTTTTCCTTACAGTGGACAGGAAGCGACTCTTAAAACATTAGTAGACGATCTCAATAATGTGATTGTTTGCAATGTTGTAGCACCGCTTGAGTTTGTGAAGGGTATTGGAGCTGTTGCCCAAGATGTTCCGGGTAACAGTGCTGCTGAGGAAGCTGCAGTACAACTTCCTGATTCTCGAGTCGTAGCTGCTTTCCAGAACATGAGTGCCGAAAAGTTAATGAAATTAGGGGAACCAGTGGAATCTGATGTTCTTGTGTGTAGTGATGACCATGAGGCAAAGGGTGTTGTTATTGAACTTGCCAATCAAATAGACGGCGTACGTGGCTTGGATGGTGGGGCTTTGTCCAATAGTAGATATGTTGAGATGCTTACTTCACTCTTGATTAATTTAAACCGTCTGCATAAGACACAAACAAGTATTCAAGTGGTGGGTATCTAGTGATTAAAAGTAAGCTAATCGTTAATTGTGGATATGCTAATGCCCACTAACCCATTAAGCATTTTTGGTATTGAAGGACTCCCTGAAATATGTGAAGGGGATGATATTGCTGAACTGATTGTTGCTGCTCTCTTATCCGAAGATGAGGGTTTGCAAAACGGGGATATAATTGTCATTACTTCAAAAGTAGTTTCTAAGTCTGAAGGGAGGATTGTAGATCTTAAAACAGTAAAGCCAAATGATTTTGCCTCTCGTTATGCTGAAGCTTGGGATAAAGACCCAAGAGTTATTGAAATGGTTCTAAGCGAATCTAAAAGAATTGTTCGTCAAGTAGGGCCAGTGTTGATAACTGAGACAAAACATGGGTTTGTATGTGCTAATAGTGGAATTGATCAATCAAGTAGTGGTGCTCATGACAGGATTGTTCTGTTACCTGAAGATCCTGATGCAAGCGCTCATGCAATTCGCAAAAGGTTTGGTGAAATTGGATTTGATGTCCCTGTGATTATTTCTGATACTTTTGGTCGCCCCTGGCGTGAATCTCAAGTGGATGTCGCTGTAGGTATTGCTGGTATGAATCCTGTGACATCTTATATTGGTGAGGTGGATCCACATGGTCATGAATTTCTTGTTCAATCACTTTGCGTTGCGGATGAAATCGCATCTGCGGCAGAGCTTGTAAAAGGTAATATAAGTAGAATTCCTGCAGTTGTGGTGCGTGGCTTTTCTTATAAACATGATGAAAAGGCAACAATGCAAGATGTCCTTAGAGATCCTCAAAATGATTTGTTTAGGTAAATGTGAGAGATTCAGAAAAAGTTGAAATTTGTTTATTGAACGAGGATTCGGTGATCCCGCGGGTATTTTCAGAATCCGCAAGTGGATATGATATCTGTGCATATTTGCCCGGAGGCTCTGTTTCCATTGCACAGGAGCCCTGTCGTATTCCCACCGGCATTGCGCTTGCCGTTCCATCAGGCATAGATGCACAGATACGTCCACGTAGTGGACTGTCGGCAAAGGGAGTGCTTGTTGCCTTAGGAACTTTGGATTCTGATTATCGTGGTGAACTTTTTGTCACAATGTACACAGTAGCTCCAAATATTGAGCATGTAGTAAATCATGGGGATCGGATTGCACAGTTTGTTTTCTCACAGATCGTTTCCATAAATTTTGAGGTTACTGAAAACTTGACTAGTACTATTCGTGGTAGAGGTGGTCATGGTAGTACTGGCAAATAGTTGCCTGAAACATGTATCACGGTAGTCTTTAGTAATGTCTACTCAACTTGATGGCTTAGTAAGCGAAACTGTACGTGACGATTTACCTAATTTTGGTAGTGGCGATACAGTACGTGTACATGCAAAAGTGGTTGAAGGCGATAAAGAGCGTATTCAGGTTTTTGAGGGTGTTGTCACGCGGAAGCGAAGAAAAGGACTTTCTGCGAATTTTACTGTTCGAAAAATTTCCAGTGGTGTGGGAGTAGAACGTAGTTTTCCTTTGAATAGTCCTAGGTTGGAAAAAATTGAGGTCGTACGTCGGGGAAAAGTAAGGCGTAAAAACCTTTCTTATCTACGTGGCTTGACGGGCCGGGCTGCACGAATTAAAGAACGAAGAATTTAATTTTTTGATGTTTTCTCTCCAAAATTGTAGCAAATATGATGACTCCCTGATAGCATCAGAGACCGTGTAGGAGTATTTAAGTGGCGAGTGGTTCGTGTGATATTTGCAAAAAAACTACGGCCTTTGGTCGGCATATTCGTCATAAACATGGTGGGCGTTGGGAAAGAAAAGCCCCACGGAAGAATCGTCAATTAAAGCCTAATGTATCTAAGCATCGCTTGTTTATTGATGGTGAGTGGCATCGGCTTAATGTGTGTACGCGTTGTTTACGAACCCTCGTGCGTGCCTAGAAAGATCTTTACTGCGATATAGCATTTCGTAGGTTTGCTAAGTTTTCTTCGGGTTGGTTTTGATCGTTGTAAACGCTGCTTCCACACACAAGTATATCCGCTCCAGATTGAACACAAATAGGGATATTTTCTATTTTTACTCCACCATCAATTTCTATTTGTGTTGCATAGTCCGAATCTTCTATAATTTTTCTTAATTCCATCACCTTGTTTAATTGCTCAGGCATCATCTTTTGACCTCCCCACCCGGGATTAATTGTCATAACTATCACTTGCTCGGCAATCTCTAAGAAGTTTTTTATTACGGTGACAGGAGTTTCAGGATTTATGCATATACCTGCATCGCATCCAAGTCGATGTATTTCATCAATTGTTTTAGCAATTTCATTTGAGGATTCAAAATGTATATTAATTGTTTTCACGGCCGGGGCAAAAGATTCAATATGACGTTCAGGATTCATAACCATCAGATGTACTTCGAGAGGCAGATTGGTAATTTTTGATATTGCTGAAACAATATCAGCACCGAATGTAATTGGTGGGACAAACTGTCCATCCATGATATCTAAGTGGACCAGATCGGCTCCACCCTTTTCAATTGCCTGAATTTCATCAGCAAGCTTTGAGAAATCTGCAGTTAAGATAGAAGGCGCTAGTTTTATAGTTTTCATGGTGTAATTCTACTTATGCTTAGTTATCCATTGAAGGGGTAAAATGCTGTCTACTACCTTATAATAACTCTGATCGAAAAAAGCTTCTGTGGCTATCATAGTGGCTCTAGCTTCAAATGAACGAGTTACCTTGTGATCAGTTGTAGTTCACTTGT
>CAWVTC010000048.1:0-11006 GCA_963933025.1 uncultured Dehalococcoidia bacterium
TAACGTATAACGCTAGCATTCAGAAGAGTCCTATACTCTTGTTATGGCACAGTTGCATCAAAGTAAACTTTTAAGATTATGGCCCCTCCTAGGATTACTATTGATTAGCTGCTTGCTACTCGCCTGCAAAACCGCTGAACCTACCCCCCCAGGATCCATTCATATTATGAAAATTGATGGTGCTATTGGGCCTATAACGGAACGCTATATCGATCGAGTTTTTAAAAATGCAGAACTAAATAAGGCCAGCTTAATCATAATTGAGTTAGATACACCCGGTGGCGTGAGCTCTACCACAAGGGAAATTGTTCAACATTTCTATCAATCATCTATACCAATTGCAGTTTATGTCTCCCCTGCAGGAGGAAGAGCTGCAAGCGCAGGTACTTTCCTCACCCTAGCGGCCCATATAGCGGCCATGGCTCCTAACACCTCAATCGGTGCTGCTGCCTCCGTAAATGTAGACGGCAGCGATATAGAAAGCACTTTAGCATCCAAGGTTGAAAATGATTCTGTAAGTTTTATAAGGGGAGCCGCAGAACTTCGTGGTCGTAATGCAGATTGGGCAGAATTAGCAGTTAGAGAAGCTGTTTCGATTACTCAAGATGAAGCTTTAAAGCTGAATGTTATCGACATTATCGCAGTAGATATCAACGAACTAGTAGCCCAAAGTAATGATAGGGAAATAATCATAAAACCAGGTACCAGCACATTTTTAACAAATATTTCTGAAGCGCCACGTATATATATAGAAAAAACCCAATGGGAAAAAGTCTTGGAGCTTATTTCAAATCCAACATTGGCAACAATACTGCTTTCTTTAGGGTTCTTAGCCTTGGTTTTTGAATTAAGTAACCCGGGATTATTTCTACCGGGAGTTTCAGGAGTAATTGCGATTGTTATAGGATTCTTGGCTTTTGGAACACTCCCGGTTGATACAGCAGGGCTCGCATTACTCGGCGCTGCACTCGTGTTTCTTCTTCTAGAACTTTTAGTCACTTCGGGTGGAATTTTAGGTGCTGGTGGAGTTGTAGCATTAATACTCGGCATCATCATTACTTTTCGAGAAACCCCAACTGACTTACAACCAAATAAAATTGTGGCAGCAATTTTAATTTTTATCCTTGCTACTCTATTCATATCAATAACTATCGGCTTAGCTCGCTTACGAAAGCAAACTACCCCTATCGGGGCTGAGGCATTAATCGGTAGAATAGCGGAGGTACGTATGCCCTTAGAACCTAGGGGCATGGTTTTTCTCGAAGGTGAATTGTGGAAAGCAGAAATCACAACTGGAACTGCAACAGCCGGTGAACAGGTAACCATAGTAGAATCAGAAGGCTTACAACTTAAAGTTAGCAAATTGGAGAGATAAAAAATGGAAAAACAACCTAACAATTCTGAAATTCCTGAAGACCAAGCAAGCATACTAACTAGTATTATTCGAGCATTCTTGCTTGGGATAAGCGCGATTTTATTAATCCCGCTACTTCCATTCCAAATCCGGATTGTTACTGAATATGAACGTGGTGTAATATTTCGTCTTGGTCGATTACAAGGAGCAAAAGGACCAGGATTATTTGTCATGCTCCCATTTATTGACCGCATGGTAAAAGTTGACCTACGAACAATCACTCTTGATGTACCTACACAAGAGGCAATCACTTCCGACAATGTGACAATCAAGGTGAATGCGGTTATTTTCTTCCGCGTTCTTAACCCCGAATATGCCGTCGTAAAGGTATTGGATTTCATCCGTGCAACTTCTCAGATTTCGCAGACAACACTTCGTTCGGTCATGGGACAAATTGAGCTCGAAGATTTGTTAGGGAAACGCGATGAGGTAAATCAACAACTTCAAAACATCATCGATGAGGAAACAGAACCTTGGGGTATCAAGGTGAGTACTGTCGAAGTCAAAGATTTGGAACTACCGCCAACTATGCAACGTGCAATGGCAGCACAAGCAGAAGAAGAACGTTCTCGTAGAGCCAAGATTATCGCTGCGGATGGTGAATTTCAAGCCAGTGAGCGATTGGCCGAAGCTGCTAATGTTATGGCGAAAGAACCTATTTCACTTCAACTCCGATACTTGCAAACACTTGGTGAAATTGCTGGTGATCGTAGTAATACAATCGTATTCCCTCTACCGATGGACCTTGTAAGTAAATTCTTTGATAACGAATCATCAGAAAATAATTAAGGATAAGTAATCCCTTTTAAAAATTTGATCGAATTGAAACCTCCGCAGCAATAAGCTTGCGGAGGTTTTTTTCATCTGGAATACGTACCATTAAGCCGCCATCTTCCGCAATATCAACCACAGTTGCCTCATATATTTTGTTTTTCTCTTGCACATATACAGAACGACCCAATAGCAGACTATGATTTCGGTATTCTTTTCTTAATTCCGAACTAGAGGTTTTAAGATCTTGTTCCAAAAAATTACAAAAATCTGCTAACAATCGCTCACGCTGAACAGTTACGCCCAAAAATTGTTTTAAACTTATAGCAGAATCTCTTAACTCAGGATTCTCAGAAGGTTCACCATTAACATTTATACCTATTCCAACTAGCGCAACCCGCACGTCTTTAGAAATTTCAGCATCCACAATCATCCCAGCAACTTTCCGATCTCCTATAAAAATGTCATTCGGCCATTTAATGGAGGTTTCGACATTCGAGGAAAAACAAGCTTTAACTACTGACAACGGAAGAATTACAGGAAGCTGTGAGTGGGCTTCCTTGGAAAGTCGTAGTACTAAACTAAAATAAAGATTCCCAGAGTCTGGGCTATAAAAAGAACGTCCTTTCCTTCCTCGGCCGGCACTCTGAGCCTCAGCAAGTATAAGCGTCCCATGGGGACATCCAGAAATCGAACGTTCACGTGCAATATCCATCGTTGAAGAAACAAATTGGTGATGGTCAAAATTACGACCAATACTAGAGGTTTGCAAAAGTGCGTCAAAATTATCAGAATCAAAAAGCATCGCGGAAAAGACTCGTACAGAAATTAAACAATTATTTAGGGTCTGGCAGAAACTACCAGACCCCTTATGTAGAAAAGCAAGAAATAGCAGTTAGTGCTTTACCACCTCCTGCATTATTTCTTGCTTAGTACTACAGCTACTGTCATCCATATGCATCACCTCCTTAGTTACGTCAACCATACTAGGATTCTTATTTCAATGCCATCATCTTCAATAGTAGGTTTAAAAAACTCCGAACTGTCCCTTCCTCGATAGGTCTAAGAACGGTATTGTGGCTGTATGTGGCGTTGACCGTACTCAGGTGCAGTCAAATCCTGCGTCACCCGGAGGACAGCCTGGTTACATCTGTCACTATGAAACAACTTTTAGAAGCAGGGGTACATTTTGGGCACCAAACAAGACGTTGGGACCCGAGAATGTCACCATTTATTTTTACTGAACGCAATGGGATACATATCCTAGATCTGCAACAAACAGTTGGTTGCCTAGAAAATGCCATTACATTTATTCGTGACATTATTACTGCTGGTAGCGATGTTCTAATTGTAGGTACAAAAAAACAAGCTAAGGAAACAGTGGAGGAAGAAGCACAACGAGCAGGCCTCCCTTATGTAAGTAACAGATGGCTTGGTGGAACTTTAACCAATTTTCGAACGATCCAATCACGAACACAGCATCTCCGCGATCTTGAAGACCGCATGGAACAAGGTGATTACAGTCGGCGAACAAAAAAAGAACAACTTGATATAACAAACGAAATCGTACGCATGAATAGGTATTTCGGTGGTATCAAAACCCTAGATCGTCTCCCTGGAGCTGTATTTATCATTGATACAGTGAAGGAAGCTATCGCAGTCGCTGAATGTAGCAGGCTAAATATTCCGATCGTCGCGCTAGTAGACACAAACTGTAATCCACACCCAATCACTTACCCAATTCCTAGCAACGATGATGCAATCAGAGCAATAAAGTTAATTCTGGCTCAAGTCGCAGATGCAGCGCTAGAAGGAAAAACAGCACGCGAAGCAGGTCTAACAGAAGGGATTTCAAATGAGGAAGCCGTTGCTCCTACAATTGAGAAACTCTCCACTTCACAAGCTAAAACAGAAGCATCGGACCAAAATGCAGCTTCTTTACCAACTCCAGAGCAAACAGTAAGTACAACAGAAGAAACAGTTGCAAAACCAGCAACGTCAACTACAGAGGGGGAACAGAACACTGAGTAACGTAACAACAGAAATGGTGAAAAACCTTAGGCAAGCAACTGGTGCTGGTGTCATGGATGCAAAAAGAGCACTTGATAATGCCGAGGGGAATATTCAAAAGGCAACATTACTTCTTCGTGAACAAGGTTTAGCAGCAGCTGAAAAACGTGCAGATCGAGAAACTAGTCAAGGAGTGGTCGAATCCTATATACATGGTGGTGGGCGCATAGGTACTCTCGTAGAACTTTCTTGCGAGACAGATTTTGTCGCGAACACTGATGAATTTCGGACTTTGGCACGCAACATAGCTATGCAAGTTGCTGCCATGAACCCTCTTGTCATCACTAAAAATGAACGATCTGAAAAACCAGAAATCGAAGGAAATGATGAGGAAATTGTTCTTTTGGAACAACCCTTCATAAAGGATTCCTCCCTGAAAATTGATGATCTAGTTAAAGAAGCTATTTTAAAAACAGGGGAAAATATACGTGTCCGTCGAATTGCACGATTTGAATTAGGGGGCTAATTAAAGGAGCGCCAATTGGCTACATATCACCGAGTGATGCTTAAGATCAGTGGGGAATCACTCATGGGTGATCGTGAGTTTGGTATAGATCCCAATACAATCAAAGAAGTAGCCAGTCAGATCGCCAATGCATCCCAAAAGGACATCCAAGTTGCAATAGTAGTTGGAGGTGGGAATTTTTGGCGAGGTCAATTAGCTGCAGAAACTGGAATGGATAGAGCAACAGCTGATTATGCCGGTATGCTAGGAACAGTAATCAATGCCCTGGCACTACAAGATGCTCTTGGAAAAATTGGGGCAGAAGTACGCACACAAACTGCACTCCCAATGGCCCAAATTGCTGAATCATACATACGCAGACGAGCAATTCGCCATTTAGAAAAGTCACGAATCGTAATTTTTGCAGCAGGTACTGGTAATCCTTTTATGACTACTGATACTGCAGCTGCTCTTCGTGCGATAGAAGTAGAATGTGATGTATTACTAATGGCTAAACAAGGCGTAGATGGCGTCTATTCTGCAGATCCGGCAAAGAAAAAAGATGCGAAACGCTATACTAAAATCACATATATGGAAGCATTACAACAACGATTAGAAGTAATGGATACTACAGCTCTAAGTCTCTGTCTAGAACATGATTTGCCAATAACTGTTTTCGATGTAAGGAAACAAAAAAATATATTCCGTGCTATATGTGGTGAGAATATTGGTACGCAAGTTACGTCAGAAAACACTGATAGACAGGAGGGGAATAATGGCAATGGATCTGGATGAAGTACTGTTAGATGCAGAAGAACGAATGGATAATTCTATTATCGCCTTACAACGTGAACTAGGTGGAATACGGACAGGGCGTGCACATCCAAGTCTCGTTGAACTATTGCAAGTAGAACACTACGGGCAACAACAGCCCCTAAACCAGCTCGCAACTATTACAACACCTGAGGCCCGTCTTATTTCTATTCAAGTATGGGATGCGGGTGCTGTGCAATCTATTGTAAAAGCATTCCAAACTTCAGATCTGGGGTTAAACCCATCTGTGGATGGTCAATTAATAAGACTCTCAATTCCCCCACTAACTGAAGAACGAAGAAAAGAATTCGTTCGTATCCTTCATCAAAAACTAGAGGATGGACGGGTCGCTGTACGTAATGTACGAAGGAGTGCTCACGACACCCTTCGCAAAGCAGAACAAAAAAACGAATTAACCCAAGATGACCTACGCATCAACGAACAAGAGCTACAAGAAATGACAGATAAACATGTCTCACAAATTGATTCACATGGAGCTTCAAAGGAGAAAGATCTCCTTGAAATCTAGACAAAAGCTCCATGTATCCAGGACAAATCCTAAAACCGAACAGGCTGAGGACACGCTTTCGAAATTAACTGGAGGGAGGGTCCCCGGTCATGTTGCAATTATCATGGATGGTAATGGCAGATGGGCCCAGGAACGCAATCTGCCACGCGCAGCAGGACACAGGGCAGGAACAGAAAATATCTGGCGAATTCTTGAAAGATTTGGGGAACATGGAATTGGATATGTAACGTTATATGCATTTAGTACTGAAAACTGGAATCGCCCCCAGACAGAAGTCCGATCATTAATTCGACTGCTAGATCGATTCATTAAAAGTGAAATTGATACTTTTCAAAAAAACAACGTACAACTCAAACATCTTGGTCATCTAGAACAATTGCCACTGTGGCTACAAAACCATATAACAGCCGCAATTGAAGCGACTAAAAAAAACGATGGGCTCGTACTTAGCATTTGCTTCTCGTACGGAGGAAGAGACGATCTCGTTACCGCATTCAAACAAATTATTGATTCAGGAATATCTGCTGATGCGGTTTCTGAAGAAACCATCCACAACAACCTTTTCACTGCTGGACTTCCAGATCCAGATCTAGTTATCAGAACTGCAGGTGATCAACGGTTATCTAATTTTTTAATCTGGCAATGTGCATATTCGGAGCTGTACTTCACTGATACGTATTGGCCAGATTTTGGCCGGGAGGATATAGACCTTGCCTTAGCTGAATACGGTAGGCGTAAAAGAAAATTTGGACGCTTGCTACCACCAGAAGAAAAGCGTGTCCCGTAGCCTTCAACTCCGTTTACTGACAGCTGCAGTAGGAATGCCTATCCTGCTTCTTTTAATTTGGATTGGTAACTGGCCTTTCGCTATAGCCGCAGGGCTAGTAACGTTTGGAGCAACTATAGAACTCACGCATGGCTGGTTATTCCCTCAAGCTTCTTTTAAAGAAACTTTCCGTCTTGCCCCCCTGCTTATACTGCCCGCAATTATGGTTACCGGGATACATTTTGACATTCGTTTTTTAATTGCAGGTACTATTTTAGCTGTCCTTTTTGTGATTGGAGGATGCATCGGATTACCCCATAAAATTAACAAGCCCTACCTTGTCACAGCTTTATCAATCATCTACCCAGCAATGTTTTTTTCAACATTTGTTCTAACACGTGAATTAGACGATGGAAAATGGCTCGTACTTTTAATCATCCTTTCCACATTCACTGTAGATACAGGTGCATATTTTGTAGGATCACGTTGGGGCAAGCATAAACTTGCCCCAAAAATTAGCCCTAACAAAACATGGGAGGGCGTCCTTGGAGGATTCTTAGGTGGAGTAATAGCGGTCTTAGTATTGAACATATTATTAAGTCTAAAATTTGAGGCTTGGCAACTTATAACACTCATAATACTTGTACCCTTTGTCGCACAATTAGGAGATCTCACCGAAAGCTGGATGAAACGACGTATGAACTTAAAAGATGCCTCAGGACTGCTACCAGGACATGGAGGTTTACTAGATCGTTTAGATTCGATCGTTTTTGTCTCAGTACTTGTTTACTTGGTAGCACTTTGACCTCACTATAGTGAAGTAGACTCAGGTGATGCCAGAAATAGAACACAAATACGCAACAATTAACGGTATAAACATGCATTACGCAGAAGCTGGAACCGGTGAATTGGTAATTCTGCTACATGGCTTCCCTGATTGTTGGTACACATGGCGACATCAAATTAAAGCCTTGTCAGCAAAGTACCATGTCGTGGCTCCAGATATGCGTGGGTACAATGAAACAGATAATGTTGGTCCCTTTGATACAGAAACGTTAAGACAAGATGTAATTCAGCTAATCAATCACCTAGGCAATAAAAAAGCTCATATCATCGGGCATGATTGGGGTGGAGCAATTGCTTGGATGCTCGCTATTTCGCATCCTGAAATAGTACAAACATTAGCAATATGTAATATCCCACACCCAGCAAATTTTCTAAAAGGTTTACGCACTTTTCGTCAACTCAAACGTAGTTGGTACATTTTTTTCTTTCAAATCCCATTTCTTCCAGAAATGCTTCTGGCTCGTAATAATTACCAAAGCCTAGCTCAGGGAATGTACGGTAAAAAACCCAATACAGAAGAAGATATCAAATTTTATATTAAAAGCTGGAAAAAATATGGGCTGAGTGGAGGAATTAATTGGTATCGTGCTATGGCGCATAAACGATTTAAGGGAAGCAAACTAGGTTCAATGGAAGTTGTTGCCCGAACGACACTAATATGGGGAGAAAAAGATTTTGCTTTAGGGAAAGAATTGACTTTTGGCACAGACCAATATGTACCAAACCTCTCTGTGTCTTACTTACCTAATGTCGGCCATTTCGTACAGCAAGAGGATCCTGAAACAACTAACAACCTCTTAATGAAGCACCTAGCAAAAGGGGAATGATTCGTGCAAAAAGGTTCTCATAACGAACAGGCTTCAAACCAAACATCGATAGGCATATTTCTTGGTGATGAAGGAACCCCCATACTTTTCCAGAGACGTACATTAGCCATAATCACACTATTGTTAATTGCAATAATCTCGGCATACGTCATCACGACACAATTGTATGACATTCCCTGGACTTTTGAAGCTGGACCTTTTCAAGATTGGGTTGGTGATAGAGGAGTCTGGGCGCCAATTGTCTTTATTTTTGTTATGGCATTTTCAGTATTATTTGCACCAATTCCCAATTCCCCAATTTTCCTTGCAGCAGGACTCGCCTGGGGATCAGCTCTAGGCAGTGTTTATTGCATGATCGGACTCCTGCTCGGTTCTTCATTAGCATTCTTATTGGCTCGACGTTTAGGAAGAAAACATCTTCCTACTTTAGTGGGTCGTAAAACAGCACAAAGACTCGACAGCCTAACGGACCGAATGGGTAATGGGCTTATTTTCTGGGCACGCATGTTACCCGTTATTAACTTCGATTGGATATCTTATCTTGCAGGCTTAACACCAATAAATTTCCGAAGGTTTTTTATCTATAGCACTTTAGGCATGCTGTTACCGACAGTAATTGCAGTTGTTGCGGGTGATAGTATTGGAAAAGATATCCGTATAACTTTGATAATTGGAAGCATATGGATAGGAGGAATTGTGCTTAGCGGCTTGTTCTTCTGGTACCGCTCTCAAGTAGGCCAAGAAAAAAAATTAACTATCGGTGACCCAACGACATTTTAGTTAAGAAACTGCTAATCATTGTGCAATTCTCTTACGACAGCAATTTCACGACAATTCGAAAAAAATGGACATCGCACACACTCATTCCAAACCTTTTCTGGAAAATCCATTACGTTGGCCAGTTCAAATCCTTGCTTTTCAAAAAAACTTTGCTGATATGTCAAAGCAAAGACACGATCCACTTTATATGTATGCGCATCTTCTACGCAGGCAGCAACCAAAGCAGCACCTATCCCTTTTGTTTGCACATTAGGATCAACTGCCAGCGAACGAACTTCTGCCACATCTTTCCCTAACACGTGCAATGAAGAACATCCAACTAAGTTACCTTCAAGATCAAGAGCAATCTTAAAGTCCCTAATTGCATCAAGCACCTCTACCCTTGAACGTTCAAGAAGCTCACCTAAATCCGCCCAGTATTTAATCAGATTTACAATTCTGTCTACGTGTTCAAGTTCCGCCGGGGATATTGAAAAATCCTTCATTTGTCCAGTGTATTACTGTCTGGGATTTTGCGTCGACTATACACAAGAGTAGTGTATAAGGAAGAAACACAGGGGAGAGAAGTCATGCGAGTCTCATTAATTGGTCAAGCAGCATTTGGGGAAGCAGTTTTTAAACGTCTGACTGAGGAAGGGATCGAAATAGTCGGTGTATCAGCACCGGCACCAGGTAAACGCCCAGATCCCTTATGGGCGATTGCAGAAGAATCAGGTTTACAACCAATCGATACAAAATTTCTAAAGGAAAATGAAGGCATTAAAAAGTGGCAATCTCTAAATTCTGAACTGGGAGTGATGGCTTTTGTAACCGAATTTTTGCCGAACGAAATACTTGAAACTCCTACAAAAGGAACCATTCAATACCATCCAAGCTTGTTACCTTTGCATCGAGGGTCAGCTGCCATGAATTGGCCAATAATTTTTGGTGAAACAGAAACAGGCTTAACCATATTTTGGCCAGACGAAGGCATGGATACTGGACCAATATTGTTACAAAAAACTTGCCCAATTAAGTCAACAGAAACGCTAGGATCCTTATATTTTGATCGACTCTTCCCAATGGGAATCGATGCGATGTCTGAAGCTATTGCATTAGTGCAAGCAGGAAAAGCACCACGCATAGAACAAAATCATGAACTTTCCACCTATGAGCCTCCTTGTGGCGAAACCCATGCGAAAATTCAATGGCACAATCCTGCTCAACAAGTATATGCACAAATCCGAGGCTGCAACCCACAACCAGGAGCCTGGGCGACTTATAAGGGAAGCCGAATAGGAATTTTTGACTGTGAGTATACAAACACCTTAGAAGCTGGAATGCCAGGTAGTCTATTGAGGGTAGAAGAAGATGGCATCGTAGTTAGACTAAATGGTGGAATTATAAAAATTAAACGAGTTCAACCTGAAGGAGAACGCAAACTATCAGCTACCGATTGGGTTACTCAAGCAGAAATTAAACCAGGTGGGAGATTTCGTTAAAGTAACTCGGGTTATGACAGTCATAGATAAAGACTATATTGCCTCGTGTCAGCTACTGACCTGGCATATCAGATTCAGGTGTTGGTAACGAAGAGTTTGGCGATACTGTTCGTGGAATAAGTGGGACATACACATCGGTTATTACCTCGCTTGAGCTAGGCACAATTATAGATATAGAACGGATTGGCTGTTCTATATCTATAATTGGTTGGGCAGGAATATTTTTTCTATCAAGATTCACATATATACGTAGCTCAAGATCTT
>CAWVTC010000049.1:0-10901 GCA_963933025.1 uncultured Dehalococcoidia bacterium
CACACGCTTATGGGCTTTACTGGCATCTCTACGTAGAGGCATTACACCTGATTCCATTGCAAAATCAACAGGGATCGATCCTTGGTTCCTAGATCGACTCAACAATATTGTTGCGATGGAGCAAAGATTACTTTCTGAGCCCCTTGATTATCAGCTGCTTCGCAAAGCGAAGCAGCTCGGCTTCACTGACGAAAATATTGCACAATTGGCAGATAGTCTTCCCGAAAAAATCCGAACGCTACGCAAAACATTGGGCATTGAACCCACCTACAAAATGGTCGATACCTGTGCTGCTGAATTTGATGCAGACACACCATACTTTTATTCCACGTACGAAGATGAAAATGAAGCATTACCTCAAGAGGGAGCTGCAACATTAGTTCTTGGAAGTGGACCTATCCGCATTGGGCAAGGTATTGAATTTGATTATGCAAGTGTTCATGCAGCTTGGGCTCTTCAAGCAGCAGGACAACGAGCAATCTTAGTAAATTCAAATCCAGAAACAGTCTCAACGGATTTTGATACTAGCGATCGGCTTTATTTCGAACCACTGGACGAAGAAAGTATCCGAAACATTCTTTCCAATGAAAACACCCATCAAGATATCACAAAAACAATTGTCCAATTTGGTGGTCAAACTGCAGTGAATCTCGCAGAACCTTTAAGACGATCCTCCTGTCCTATTATCGGCTCAAGTGCTGAAACAATTGATACTGCTGAAGATCGAGGCCTTTTCGAACGCTTTCTACAAAATTTGGGAATCCCCCAACCACCAGGAATAGCAGTTACGAATGCAAATGAAGCCATACGCGCTGCTGCATCGATTGGTTATCCTGTCATTGTAAGACCATCTTATGTGTTAGGCGGTCGAGCAATGGAAATTGTCCAAAACGAGAGTGAAATTTTAGGTTTCTTAGAAACCGCTGCTGAAGCAGCTGAAGGAAAACCTATTCTTATTGACCAATATTTAGAAGGTAAAGAAATAGAAGTTGATGTTATTAGTGATGGAAAACAAATTTTAATTCCCGGAATCATGGAACATATTGAAAGAGCTGGGGTGCATAGTGGAGATTCAATGGCTGTTTATCCGCCATTACACTTAAGCACCGAAGAGAAACAATTAATTTATGAGTACACAGAGAAAATAGTAATTAATATTGGTGCTATCGGAATAACAAATATTCAGTTTGTTATTCCGCCACACACGAAAGATGAAACTCCTAAAGTTTTTGTTATTGAAGTCAATCCCCGCGCAAGCCGAACAGTACCTTTTTTGAGTAAAGTAACTGGCGTACCAATGGTACAAATCGCAGTTCAATCAATGCTTGGAAAAACAATCGCAGAACAAGGATGGCCTATCGGTCTTTGGCCCGAACGTAAACTGGTTGCAATTAAGGCCCCCGTTTTCTCGATGTCAAAACTACCTGAAGTTGATACTTACCTCGGTCCGGAAATGAAAAGTACTGGTGAGGTTATGGGAATTGACTTTTCCTACGATGCAGCTCTTACAAAAGCCCTTTTAGCTTCGGGGAATGCTTTGCAGCTAGGTACACCTGTACTTTTAAGTTTAAGTGAACGTACAAAAAACGAAGCTCACGATTTGGTACGCAATCTAGAAAAGGCTGGGTGCCCCTTATACGCTACTGAAGGAACAGGACGTTTTTTAGAAAAACTTGGTGTTGAAAATACTGTAGTCGCAAAAATGCAAAGTGACGATCATCCGAATGTCGCCGATATTGTTCGTGAGGGAATAGTGTCCTGCGTAATAAATACTCCAGAAGGTCGAATGTCTAAATCATTGCGCGATGGTTTTCATATAAGGAGAGCTGCTGCTGCCAGAAACATCCCATGCTTCACTTCCATAGATACGGCACAAGTTGCAGTTGAAGCAATGCTTAAAACAGTACCCGTAACAGTTGCACCACTTAGCGAGTACTTAGAATCATGATAATTGAAAAAGCAATAGTAGTTTCAAATGAAAGTATCACTACTACTAGCTTTGTTTTATGGCTTGAAGCCCCAAAACTGGCTAAACATGGCTACAAACCTGGCCAATTTGCAATGCTGAAATGTAGCGATTCAAGTGACCAAACAGGTTTCTCACGAGCATTTAGCTTCCATATGAAGGATGGAGACCGTATTGCATTCTTGTATTCTGTTGTAGGGAAAGGAACTGACTGGCTTTCTAACAAAACAAAAGGCGAGCAAATAGAATTATATGGACCACTTGGAAAAGGATATCGAATCCCAACAAGTAATAGCCGATTACTCCTTCTTGGGGGGGGGATTGGCATTGCTCCGATGCCAGAAATGGCTTCTGTCTCACTAGCCAAAGGACACCAAATAACTGTAATTATGGGAGCTTCAACAAAAACGGAACTATTACCAAATTCATATTGGCCAAGTGAAGTTGAGTACCTTACTGTCACAGAAGATGGTTCTCACGGTTTACGTGGGGTACTAACCGAACACCTAGAACAAGCAGTCAATTGGGCAAGTAACATTTATGCTTGTGGACCAGAACCTATGTTTTTTGCATTAGCGAAAACGCTACGTGGCAATAATCGTAGACAACAACCAGAAATTTTAATGGAAGCACCCATGCCCTGTGGTTGGGGCTTATGTTATAGCTGTGCTATTCCTACAAAACATGGAATGAAGCTTTGTTGCAAAGATGGACCAAGTTTCAAATTGTTTGAAGTGTACTAACTATCATTATCCTCAAATCGAGTAATAGCTTCGGAAAGCATTTCTAGCGCACACCCAGTAATTTTCTGCATAATTTCCAATCGAGTTCCATCAAAATAGGTGTCTTCACTGATAACGCCATTTGGAGTTTTTATTGCAATAACAACATTCCCTACAGACTTTTTCGAACGTTGACTAGTTTTTGGACCTGCAAGTCCACTCTCAGCAATACCGAAATCTGCACCAACAATTTTACAAAAATTTTCTACCAACATTTCGACCACAGCAGGACTAACAGAACCATATTTTTTTAAAACTTTTGGATTAATACCCACACCACCTAATGCATCAATTTTTGACTTTTCAGAATATGCAACGATTCCACGCTCAAACCACCGAGATGCTCCAGGAATACTAAGCAGTCGGGCCGAAATTAAGCCCCCCGCTGTCGTTTCAACGGTAGCAACACGAAATCCTCCTCTTAAAAGTCCTTCACCAATCCGTATAGCCAATTTTTCATCTTCAGGTTTCAGCATTTTCGATCCTAGTATACAGAGATTGATTACCAGCTCTGCTATGCTCATAGCATGGTGCGGGAAATCGAAATCAACAAGGTTAAAGACTTTCTCAAAACTGGGGAATTTCTAAAAATTCAGCAAGTATGGTCCAGTAACTATGTATTTTTAGCTACTCTGCAAGATCAAAATAGCGAAGAGATACATGCAATATACAAACCACAAACAGGTGAAACACCGCTTTGGGACTTTCCCGAAGGAACACTTTACAAACGAGAAGTTGCTGCATATGAGCTAGCCTCGATTTTAGGTTGGGAATTTGTACCGCCAACAGTAGTACGAAATGGACCAGAAGGCATAGGTTCTCTACAACTTTTTATACCACATGACCAAAATTCTCATTTTTTTGAACAACGCGAGAACACTACTCTAGTTTCACAACTAAAAAAAATGTGCCTATTTGATGCTTTATCTAATAATGCTGATCGAAAGGGAGGACATTGCCTGCTTGATGAAAAACAGCAAATTTGGGGAATAGATCATGGATTATGTTTTCATAGCGAGGGAAAGCTACGTACCGTGATATGGGATTGGGCTAATGAAATAATTGAGGAAAATCTACTTAAAGATGTTCAAGAAGTAATCATAGCTATTACTGAGAAACTCGAGAAAACTGCATTACTTCATGAACTGCTAACAGCTGAGGAAATTTCTGCTTTACTAAATAGGGCAGCTGTTTTAATAAACGAAAAATGCTATCCGTACCCAGGTATCGATCGCCCGTATCCATGGCCTTTAATTTAATCTGGCAATTGAAGGAGTTGCAAAGTATTACCATCAGGGTCTGCAAAAGTTGTAACCCAACCTCCCCATGATTCCTCCTCTGGTTTACGTGTAAAAAAAACATTCCGATCACGAAGTTTTTCATACGAACCCTGAATATCAGTAACTAAAAAATTAACCATAATTCTCAATGGATCATGATTAACACCACTAACTTTAGTATGCACACCCAAAGTTAATTTAAAATTACCCCAAGCAAAGTTAGCAAAACCAGTACGCTCGCCCCGGAGAGGCAAGGACAAGATATCTCGATAAAAAATGAGCATCTTATCGAAATGGTCTGGTGCAGTCCAAATCAAAACACCGCCAACTGCTCCTAATAAAGGATCACTTTTTGTATCCAATTTCAAACCTGCCTAGAAACAGTACTAAATACACATCGACCTTCCTTGACAACTATAAAAGTTACTTTTGTTCCTTGATACTGTCTCATGATGGCCTCACATATTGAACACAATCTACAAATCAGTATAGCTATCAACTTAAAAAACTATACAACCAGATAACCTTAATGTAGCTATACAAGGCTCACGATTGCAGGAAGAATATCACCAATTTTTTCGGCAAGTTTCTCATTAGCTAAGGCATCATAGGGAGTTTCACCATCATTTATCACAATTAGTTTTGCACCGGCTTGTAAAGCTAGTTGGGGAAGTGCTGCAACTGGATAAACAGTGAGAGAGGTTCCAACTGCTATAAATAAATCACATTCTCGTGCAGCATTTTGTGCACGTTCAATATCTTCTTTTTTCAGAGATTGCCCGAAAGAAATGGTTGCTGACTTAAGAATCCCCCGACACTTCTCGCAAATGGGATCCTCTTCCCCTGATTTAACTCGGCAAAGCACATCTTCAATAGGGCCATTATCACCACAACCTAAACAAGCATAATCCCGTGTTGTACCGTGTATCTCTACTAATCGCTCAATATTCGTACCTGCCAGTAAATGTAAACTATCGATGTTTTGTGTAATTAGAGTCCCTAGCTTCCCCTTTTTTTCCAACTCAACAAGTGCAAAATGAGCTCGATTTGGCTGGGGACTATTAGCAAAATTTTTTATTCGTGTTTTCCAAGACATCACACGATAGTCTCGATTATTAATAAAGTTCTGAAGTGTAGCTGTTCGTTCAGCATCAGGATTCTTTGTCCAAACCCCATCAGGGCCACGAAAATCAGGAATTCCCGATTCGGTTGAAATACCTGCTCCGGATAAAATAACTACTCGATCAGAGTGTGATATATCAGCAGCTATCCTTCGGATAGCTGCTGATATATCGTGATTAAATGGTTTAATTTTTTCCATCTTAAAGGATCGTTCTAACCAAGCTTAACGCACTACTTTATACTTTGAAAAAAGTGGTAACACTTAGTGAAAAAACATCAGTAAACTAGAAATAAATAATAATAAAAGATGAGGACTCATGACAACCTATCCTGAATACGAAAACATAATTGTGGAAACCGTAGAAAAACCAGAAGGGCTCATCAAAGTAACCCTTAATCGGCCACAGGCGCTAAATGCATTATCAGCTGATCTTTTGGATGATTTTTTTGACTTTCTAGATATCTTTGAGAATGATCCTTATGCCTATGTTTTGCTTGTTAATGGGGCAGGCCGCTCATTCTGTGCAGGATATGATCTAGCATCTAATAGAACTGTTGAGCCTGGATCACCTGGAGATCTCCTGAAAGAGCAAAGTGTGGGTCGATCACGTCGACTCATGGTTGATTCAGTAGATCGTTATTTGCGTCTCTTTAATCTTCGCAAACCAACGATCGCACAAGTACATGGACATTGTATTTCTGGAGGAACAGAACTAGTCTCAATGTTTGATTTTGTCATCTGTACAGAAACAGCAAAATTTGGACACATAGCTGGACGGCACATGGGGACATTACGCACATTATCGCTGTGGCCATGGACCATAGGTTACAAAAGGGCCAAAGAACTCTTTATGACAGGTGAACTTATAGATGGAAAAACCGCGGAGGAATGGGGACTCGTAAACAAGGCAGTTCCCGAAGATGAACTTGAAAGTGCATCCATCCATTTTGCTCAAAAAATCATGCGGATTCCCCTTGAAGTAAATATTTTGCATAAACATTCGGTTAACAGGTGGATGGAAATCCAAGGGCTACAACCAGCAGTTCATTCTGCAGCTGAATTTGATGTCTATACAGCATTCATAGACGGTCGACCAGGTTTTCGAGAACGCGTTGAGGAAGACGGGTTACGAGAAGCATTAAAATGGCGTGATCAAGAATGGAAAGGTACTGAGCTTTGGGATCATCCAAAAGACAACTAGCTTATCTATGAGCGTATTACCTTCTCCAAGAGAAAAAGCAGTAATAGTACAAAAAATGTTTGATCGGATTGCCCCTGGCTATGATCGTTTGAATCGAATCATTACCTTAGGATTTGACCAGCTTTGGAGAAAAAAACTGCTTAAAGAACTAAACATCCAAGAAAACCAACGCGTACTAGATCTTGCTTGCGGAACAGGCGACTTTGCAAAGACTGCCGGCTTGTACGGAGCAAAAGTTATCGCACTTGATTTTTCTCCAAATATGTTGCATTACGCTCAAAAACGACAAATTTTAAATGCAACACTCATCCAAGGAGATGCTTTGTCTCTTCCCTTGCACGAATCGAGTTTCGATATAGCAGTTTCAGGTTTTGCATTACGCAATTTTAGCACTATTCAACCTGTTTTCAATGAGCTACACAGAATTCTTGTGAAAGGGGGACAACTTGGCTTGTTGGAAATAGATAAACCAAAAAACAGAATTCTAAAAAAAAGCCATGCCATCTACTTTACTAAAATAGTTCCACTGATCGGGGGAATTTTAAGTGATCGTGCCGCCTATCAGTACCTACCTGCTTCAGAAGCCTATCTTCCTAATGAATTAGAACTTTTTAATATGCTTGAACAGTCAGGATTTACAAAAATCAAAAAAAGAAGCCTGTTAGGCGGTGCTGCCCAGATGATAACAGCACTTAAGAATTAAAAAATGAATTTTCATGCTTGGAAATTAGCAATTCGAATACCAACACTTCCTGCAGCAACAGCCCCTGTACTAGTTGGATGGGGACTAGCCGAACGTGCAAATGAATTTACATTAGGTCCTGCTTTGGCAGCATTAATAGGGGCCTTGCTGCTGCAGATCGGAGCAAATTTTGCCAATGATGTATTTGATTTCGAAAAAGGCGTTGATACAGGAAGCCGACTTGGACCTCCTCGAGCTACCCAACTGGGTCTGATTAGCCCAAAATCCATGAAGCTTGGAATGTCACTAACTTTTGCTTTAGCACTCGGGGCTGGGATTTACTTGGTTTCTATTGCTGGGTGGCCAATTGTATTAATCGGATTAGCAAGTATTGTCGCAGCTTTGGTCTATACAGGAGGCCCTTGGCCAATCGGATACCATGGACTCGGTGAACTTTTTACATTTTTCTTTTTTGGAGTTGTTGCGGTAGCAGGTACATACTATGTACAAGCCGAAACATTCAATAATAACCTCATGTGGTTATCAACAATCCCATTAGGACTTACAGTCACAGCAATTCTCGTGGTAAACAATCTTAGAGACATCCCTACCGATTCAAAAACCGGTAAAAAAACTTTGGGTGTGATACTTGGTGACTACAAAACCCGTATTTGGTATATAACTTTGCTCAGCGGAGCTTATCTAAGCGTAATCTTAATCGTTCTTCTCGGCTTAGCAGACCCTTGGATGCTCCTAACATTTGCAAGTTTACCAATTGCAATGGTCCCCATACGAGATGTTTTGTCAGGAACAAAAGGATCTCCTTTAAATAAAACACTTAAAGCTACAGCCTTAACTCATTTAACTTTTGGCTTACTTTTTTCGGCTTGTATAACTGGTTGGTTCCCTTATTAATACGATTACGAATCACCTAGTATTTCTTTAGAGAATACGTCGGTTATGTGCCCATCACTTTTTAATTTCGCAATAACTTCGTCGTCCAAACCCAAAAGCTCTTTATATAAATAATTATTATCAACTCCAAATGCCGCAGGAACTTTTCGAATTGCAACATTGGAACGTGAGAATTGCAACGATGGCGCAGGAAATGGTGATGCAGGATAGTCTTCTGTTGCAGGAAGATCTTGCCAAACTCCCGATTGTTGCAGATGCTCATCATCAATCGCGTCAGCTGCACTTAAAACAGGACCTGCAGTAACTCCTGCTTGCTGTAAGTCACGAAATAGTTCATCTCGATCACGTGTCATTGTAAAATCAAAGAGCCTTTCTTCGATCATTTCCTGTACTTTGATTCTCCCCTCTATTACATCCAAATCAGCTTTTTTTGCCCACTCAGGATCACCCATATAATTCACTAACGAAGCCCACTCATCGTTATCACGACAGGAAATCGCTATCCACCTATCATTCTCGTTTAATTTTTTCCTAGTCAGAAAAACACCATTCGGAACAAAACCTTCAATACTACGATTCCCTATAGTAGTTGAATCCCGATTGTTCCATGCCGCATCTAATGCAGCTTGTGGGAACATAGAAGCCGAACACTCTGCTTGAGCAAGCTCGATAATCTGTCCCTCACCAGTATGATTCCTGTAACGCAAAGCAGCTAACATTGCAATTGCACCATGCATACCAACAAAAAAATCACCGGCAAAAATTTGTGTGTTGGTTACAGGTGCTGAATCGGGATATCCACGCAACATAGATGAACCCGCAACACTATCAATGTGAGCGCCATAACCACGACCTTCACGATATGCACCAGTGCGACCATATGCAGGGATATGCAATATAACTGCATCCGGTCGCACTGCTCTGATTTCATTATCATCAAGACCTAACTTCTCTAAGGTACCTGTAGCCAAATTCTCTGCAACAACATCACTTAGTCGTATTAAATTTTTAACAATTTCGAGTCCTTCCGGACGACGACTATCTACAGTAATTGATTTTTTATTTCTGAAAACATGAATGAACGCTGGGCTATTATTCCAAGCACGACCACTTGCTGGATGTCCTCCCATCCAAGGATGTAAACGACCAGCCAATTCAGGAGTCATTACAGGAGCAGATGCCCTAGTGGCTGGATTCCAAATATATGGATTTTCCACCCTTATGCAGTCAGCACCTAAATCTGCAAGATACATAGTAGAAGATTGCCCTGCCCAAACAATAGTGAAATCACAAATCCGCACATTTTCGAGGGGTAGGTTATCACCATTTAAAGTACTCATTTGACGACTCCCTCAGTTTGTAAAGCTTCGATTTTCGAACTGCCATATCCACATTCCACTAAAATATCCTTAGTGTCTTGAGCAAGAATAGGAGCAGATCTTCGTATTTTCCAAGGTGTTTTTTCAAAAATATATGGCCTTCCTAGCATCGGAAATTTACCTAGCAAAGCATGCTCCACCTCAACCCATAGACCCCTGTCCTTAAAAACTGGATCGCTAGCAAGATCCTTACCTGTATACAAGGGAGCTAGAATAACCCGTGCTCTTCGAGCCTCTTTCCAAATCTCCTGTCTCGTTCTTTCAATCATCCATGGGACAACTATTGCATCAACTTCACTTTTTGCTTCTGGTTTACGAACAAAATCTAGATCACCCCACTTATCCTCCTCTAATCTCGGATCACCAATCATTTCAACAACTCGAGACCAGTACGGATGTGTTGAACTAACCCCACCAGTAATTTCGATGAATCCGTCGGAACAAGGATAGACTCCACCTATCAAATATAGCCCAGCAACTTCAGGTCGTTCTTGTAAACGACCTGAAAAACGAAAGGCTAGAATAGTAGAAGACCGTCTATCAACACTATTAATTTGCACATCAAAAAGAGAGATCCCTATATCTTGAGTTATGTCATGTAATTCCTTGGCATGTATGGCACCTAACGCCCCAATTGCACCCATCGCACCACATTGCATAAGCGCAGCGACACCTCCTAATTTCAAAGGAGGTTGACCTGCTATACCATGACTGTACATCTCACCACCCATTGCATACAAAACCGTTTCAGAAACCTTGAAGTCTCTGTATGGGCCAGTCCATCCGAAATTCGTGATACTTAAAATATTTACATCAGCAAGCTCTCGAATATCGCTAGGTGTCAACTTGTATTTCTCGGCATTAGCAGGAGAAAAGCTAGTTACAACAAGATCTGCTAGGCCTACGAGATCAGCAACCACAAGTTCCGACTGCTTTTTAGAAAGATCGATCACTATCGATTGTTTGTTCGTATTAAGAAACTGGTAGGTCCCACTATTTTCGATCCCTTGTTCATCGTTAAACCAAGGACCCATAAGGCGAGAAGGGTCTCCTTCAGGACGTTCTACTTTTATGACACGTGCACCCAAATCAGCCAGAAGTTTCGTCGTATATGGGCCAACAATACCACTAGTTAAATCAAGAACAGTTATCCCTTCAAGTGCTGATTCCATTGGCTTCTCACTCACACATTATAAATATGTGACTTCCAGTCAGCCTCATAATAAGGTGTTACGTTAGTTCCAGGTGCAATAATTTTATCTATTACAGCATTATCACTTTCAGTAATATCAATCTCACAAGCTTTCAAATTATCTTGAAGTTGCTCCATTGTCCGTGGACCAATAATAGGACTTGTAACAGCATCCTGCTGCATGACCCAAGCCAATGAAAATTGTGAAATTGTACATCCTTTTTCACGCGCTATCGGTTCTATACCCTCTACCACATCAAAAATATTTTCGGTAAATCGATCCCGATAAGCTGCAGGGGGATCGGCATAACGTCCATCACGCGGCATTTCCTGCCCTCGTTGATACTTTCCTGTGAGCAGGCCACCACCTAACGGACCCCA
>CAWVTC010000050.1:0-10839 GCA_963933025.1 uncultured Dehalococcoidia bacterium
CACCAATTGTTATGTTTTCTGCTTGTTCTTCGAGTACACGTTTGTATTCAATTGGCATTACCCGTACAAACTTATCTAGCGCTACTGACCAATTTTCCAAGATGCGTGTCGCAACTGTACTGCTGGTATATTTTTCATGCCGTTCTATATAAGATTTCAAAAATTGTTGATCATCGGTAGAGCTTACCTTTTCTAGGACTACCATCTCGGTATTACAGTGAATTGGGAAATCACCCTTTTCATCATAAACATAGGCAATACCACCGCTCATACCAGCCGCAAAATTACGACCTGTTGGGCCTAAGATAATAGCTCTTCCGCCAGTCATATATTCACAACAATGATCACCACTCCCTTCTACCACTGCGATAGCCCCGCTATTACGCACACAAAACCTCTCACCCACAAGGCCACGTATAAAAACTTCTCCACTTGTTGCTCCATATAGCGCAACATTTCCTGCGATCACATTTTCCTCAGGGATAAAAGAGATTCCTTCTTGAGGACGGAGAATAATATGTCCACCTGACAAACCCTTTGCAAAATAGTCATTGGCATCACCATTTAATGTAAATGTCATTCCATTTGGAATAAAGGCTCCAAATGATTGCCCCGCTGAACCCTCAAAATTGAAACAAATTGTATTTTCAGGAAGACCGGCCTTACCATATTTTTTTGTTATTTCACTACCTAAAATTGTACCCACTACCCGATTTGTATTGCTAATTGGAAAAGAACCCTCTATTGGTACTGCGTTCTCCAAGGCGGGGGCTGCCACTTTTAATAAATGCTGATCTAATGCTTTTGATAAACCATGGTCTTGTGCAATAACAGATCGAGTAGCAACATGGTCCGGTACTTGCGGACGATGCAAAATTGCTGAAATGTCTAACCCTTTAGCCTTCCAATGATCTACTGCAGGTTTAGCATTAATTAAGTCACTTCTCCCTATTATGTCATCTAAAGTTCGGTAACCTAGTTCACTCAGAATTTCTCGCACCTCTTCTGCAATAAAATGGAAAAAATTAACAACATGGTCAGCCTGACCGTTAAATTTTTCTCTTAAAACTGGATTTTGTGTCGCAATCCCAACAGGACATGTATCTAAATGACAAACACGCATCATAATGCAGCCCAGTACAACCAAGGGTGCAGTTGCAAAACCAAATTCTTCTGCTCCAAGTAAAGCACCGATAACCACATCTCGACCCGTTTTCATTTGCCCATCAACTTGTACAACTATTCGGTCACGCAAATTGTTCAATACCAAAGTTTGTTGAGTTTCTGCTAAGCCTAGTTCCCAAGGAACACCTGCATGTTTAATTGAAGTTAAAGGGCTCGCGCCAGTACCTCCATCAAAACCACTTATTAAAACAACATCTGACTTAGCTTTAGCTACACCAGCAGCAACAGTACCTACTCCAACTTCAGCTACTAACTTAACGCTGATTCGAGCACTTGGATTTGCATTTTTAAGATCATGAATTAATTGTGCAAGATCCTCGATAGAATAAATATCATGGTGTGGAGGTGGACTAATTAGAGCAACCCCCGGCGTAGAGTATCGAACTTCTGCTATCCAAGGCCACACTTTATGCCCAGGAAGCTGACCACCCTCACCAGGCTTTGCTCCCTGAGCCATTTTAATTTGTAATTCATCAGCATTAACAAGATATTCACTTGTAACACCAAATCTTCCCGATGCTACCTGTTTGATAGCGCTTCGGCGCAGATCACCATTCTCATCTGGCAAAAATCGCCGAGAGTCTTCACCACCCTCACCTGTATTGCTTTTGCCACCTATCCTATTCATTGCAATAGCAAGTGTCTCGTGTGCTTCTGCACTTATCGAACCGAAGGACATTGCTCCCGTCGCAAATCGTTTAAAAATATTTTCAGTTGATTCCACTTCTTCAAGAGGTATAGGTTTCCGATCGGAATTTAATTCCATAAGTCCACGTAAAGTAGACATCTTTTCGGCTTGGCTATTCACCTGTTGTGTATATTCTCGAAAAATATTAAAAGCTCCCGAACGGGTAGAGTGTTGCAGTTTAAATACTGTTTCTGGATTAAAAAGGTGGTTCTCACCCTCAAATCGCCATTGATATTGTCCTCCCCAAGAAACATGTTGCAAAGCACCATCACGATCAGGCCATGCTAACTTATGATTATTAAATATTTCAGAGGCTATTTCTTTAAGTCCGATACCACTTATCCGTGAGATAGTATTTGTAAAGTACGCATCTACCAATTCCTGATTCAGACCAATAGCTTCATAAATTTGGGCACCTCTATAACTTTGAATAGTTGAAATACCCATTTTGGACATTACTTTCACGACACCCTTTTTTAGGGCTTTCAGCAGATTTTCTACTGCTTCTTTGTGATCAATGGATATAATTCCGTCTTTTATCATTTCATTAATTAAATCAATGGCTAGATAGGGGTTTATTGCATTTGCGCCATACCCAATCAGCAGTGCAAAATGATGCACTTCTCGCGGATCAGCACTCTCGACAACAATTCCCACTTTTGTACGTAATTTTTCCCTTACCAAAAAGTGATGTAATCCTGCCGTAGCTAACAATGCAGGAATTGGCATTCTTTTATCATCTACATCTCGGTCTGAGAGAATAATTAAGTTGGCCCCATTTGTGATCGCATCCTTTGCTTTTTTAAAAAGCTGATCCAAGGCCTTCTCTAATCCTGTGGGTTCTTTAGTAATAGGCATCACCATGGGTAATACCACACTCTGAAAACCCTTTGCAGGGATTTTCAAATTTTTTAAACGACCAAGGTCTTCATTGCTAAGGAATGGTGTTCTTAAGGCTATCATCCTGTAGTCATCGTCAAGATCATCTGAAAGTAAATTGCCTTCTGGCCCTAACGCAGTTTCAACCGAAGTGACTAACTCTTCCCGCATAGCATCTAGTGGAGGATTAGTGACTTGTGCAAACAGTTGTTTAAAATAATTATAAAGCGATTGAGGACGATCAGACAAAACTGCTAAGGGGGTATCTGAGCCCATAGAACCAATCGTCTCTTGGCCTGAAATAGCCATCGGTGCCAAATGATATTTTTCATCTTCAATCGAATAACCAAACGCGATCTGTTGTTCAACTAAAGAATGACCCGTTATAGGTGTTAACTCTTTTCCATCTTCTAGGTCTTCAAGCTGTACAAGGTTTTTTTGGAGCCACTTACCATAAGGTTTCTCTCTCGCAAATCGCTCTTTAAGCTCAGCATCCTCAATAATTCTCCCTTCAGCCAAACTAACAAGAAACATACGCCCGGGTTCAAGACGTCCTTTCTTTAGTATTCGTTCTGGTTCAACCGGCAGAACTCCTACTTCAGAGCTCATAATTACAAGGCCATCCTTAGTTACAACATATCGAGAAGGGCGTAAGCCATTACGATCTAAAACCGCACCTATTGTTTTTCCGTCAGTAAATCCCACCGAAGCGGGACCATCCCATGGCTCTGTAAGTAAACTATGATACTCATAGAATGCTTTCTTCTCATCGGTCATTGTTGCATGGCCACTCCATGCTTCAGGAATAAGCATCATCATGACATGCTCAATTGGACGGCCAGCAAGCGTTAAGAACTCGATAGCATTGTCAAGGCAAGCAGTATCACTTCCACGTTCATCAATTATTGGTAAAACTTTTGAAATCTCCTCAAAATTAGGTGATTCAAAATAAGCTTCTCTCGCTTTCATCCAATTTTTATTTCCACGTAACGTATTGATCTCACCATTGTGAACAATTGTTCGATATGGATGGGCTAATTTCCAAGATGGGAATGTGTTTGTGCTAAAGCGTGAATGATACATTGCAAGTGCTGATTCAATGCGCTCATCCTGCAACTCAGGATAATAATTAGCCAACTGATCAGGTGTAAGCATCCCTTTATATACGATTGTTCGCGAAGACAAACTAGTTAAATAATAGGCATCTTGGTTCTCGAACCCTTGCTCATTAATTTCATTTTCAAAACGCTTACGAATCACATATAAACATCTTTCGAAAGCATCCTGAGATTGGATGTCATCACTACGCTCAATAAAAGGCATGGCGATTTCTGGTTCAGCAGCAAGTGAAGATACGCCCAAAATCGAATTGTTTCTCGGAGGATATCTCCACTCTAAAATCTTCTGTCCTTCGTCTATTACAATTGCTTCAAAAATAGATCTTGCAATAACGTTTTGCTTATCATCACCTTTTGCAAAAAATAAGCCAGTTGCGTAGAAACCTTCTAGTGGAAGTTCAACACCTTTCTCAGTTAAAATTTCCCTATAAAATCTGTCAGGTATCTGAATTAATATGCCTGCACCATCTCCCGAATCTATTTCGGCACCAAGTGCTCCTCTGTGATTTAAATTACACAAACAAGAAAGTGCATTTTGTACAATTTCATGAGAGCGTTCGCCACTTAGCTGCACTAAAAACCCAATTCCACAGGAATCGTGCTCAAGAGCAGGATCGTATAAGCCTTGTTTTTTTGGAAATTCTTGCAATATATCGCTCACATAAAAAGGGAAGCAAAAACGCCGCCTCGACGGTGGCGCCTGAAAATCCCATACTTAGTGCGTAAGTATATCAAACTGGCTCCACAAATGCGTCTTTTCGTAAATAACTCACCTTGAATGACAGGGAATGAACAAATGTAAAGGTATACTTAGCTCATGAGTGATATACAAAACTTTTGGAACGAAGAAACTTTACAACCCTTCTTGAGTAAACGTTCAGAAATTATGGGTGGTGCAACATGGGCCGCATATGCCCCTGATCCGCGCAAATTAATTTCTTTTGCCGGTGGTATCCCCGATGTTCCTTCGCTGCCTAGTGACTTACTCATTGATGCTACAAAAAATGCGTTAATTAATAATCGAACAGAGGCACTTCAATATGGTGGCACTCTAGGTCCAATTGCACTGCGTTCCGCTTTAGCTGAGCGCTCAGCCGAAACAGAACATTTCGAAGTGAAAACCGATGAAATAATTATCACTGGTGGTGCAGCACAAGGCATTGGGCTCGTATGTGATACATTGTTGAACGCTGGCGATGTGGTTCTTGTTGAAACCCCTACTTTTCCAGGAACAATACGTACACTCACATCATATGGTGTTGAACTAATACCTATAGAAATGGATTCCGAAGGAATCAAAATAGCAGCTGTTAAGAATGCATTAGATATTCTCGATTCAGAAGGAAAAAAACCAAAATTTCTTTACTGTATTCCAACACATCAAAATCCAACAGGTAGAACACTTTCATTGCAAAGACGACACAAGCTTCTTGAATTATGTTTAGAACGACAGTTGTTAATCTTAGAAGATGACCCTTATGGAGAAATTTGGTTCCAAGAACCACCTCCATCGCTTTTTTCCCTTTCTAAGGGACAAACAATTAGAGTTCTCACCTTTTCAAAAATTATTGCAACTGGTTTACGTCTCGGCTGGACCTTGGCTCCTTCAGATTTTATTTCTAGGATGGGAGCATTACGCTATGACATGGGCTCAAGTGTATTTCTTGGAAACGTAGTTGCTGAACTGATACGAAGCGATGTCTTAGATTCCCATATAAGAAATGTACGCGAGCTGTACAAGAAAAAATTAACAAAGCTTGAAAAGGCATTGCAGCTATATTGCAAGGAATATGTAACATGGGAAAGTCCATCAGGCGGCTTTTTTCTTTGGCTTAATCTACTTAAGGGACTTAAAGCAAAAGATGTAGTTGAGGCTGCTAATGAGGAGTCAGTTATCGTGGGAAATGGTAGAAATTTCATTGTTAATTACGAAACTAGATCCGCTACCAATACTAATGACTCTGAGCATATTCGAATCGCTTTTAGTTATGTTCCTATTGAAGAAATTGAAGAAGGGATCAATAGGCTTGGTGATGCAATGAAAAGAATCGCAACTGAAAAGGATGTGTCATAGTAGTTCTCAACAAGTACAAACTAACGGAGAAATCTTATGTCATTCGATACTCGACACCAAAGCCGTACGCTTGTGGATGGCCCAGGACGCGCACCTGCACGATCATACTTTAAATCTATCGGATTGAATTCTGAAGATCTAGAAAAACCTTTAGTAATGGTTGCTCATTCTTGGATAGGGACTATGCCCTGTAACCTAAGCCAAAGAACACTAGCACAAGAAGTTATGAATGGTATTCGCGAAGCAGGTGGTACGCCATTTGAGGTCAATACAATTGCAATTAGTGACGGGATCTCAATGGGAACAGAAGGGATGAAGGCATCCTTGATTAGTCGTGAACTTATCGCTGATTCGATTGAACTTTGTGGTATTGGTTACTCTTTTGATGCAGCCGTTGTCATAGTTGGTTGTGACAAAACCATTCCTGGAGGCGTAATGGGTTTGTCAAGATTGAATATACCGGGATTAGTTTTGTATAGCGGTTCAATCGCACCCGGTGTATACAAGGGAAAGGATGTGACTATTCAAGATGTTTTTGAAGCCGTTGGGCAGCATGCAGCAGGAAACCTATCGGATGATGATCTTGAAGAACTAGAAAATGTTGCCTGTCCTGGAGCTGGAGCGTGTGGTGCACAATATACGGCCAATACTATGGCAACTGCTATCGAATTTCTTGGCATTTCACCTATGGGTAGTGGCTCACCAGGCGCTACTGATCCGCGTAAGAATTCAATAGGTTTTGAGTCTGGAAAACTCGTTATGGACATACTAGAACGCGGACAACGTCCAAAAGATATTCTCACACGGGAAGCGTTTGAAAACGCCATTATGTGTGCAACATCAACTGGTGGTTCTACAAATTCAGTCCTCCATTTACTTGCAATGGCAAGTGAGGTGGATGTGCCGTTAACGATTGATGATTTTGATTCAATAAGTGAACGAACTCCTCTCATTGGAGACTTAAGGCCTGGCGGGCAATATGTGGCGTTAGATATGGATCAAGCTGGTGGTACTCCGCTGCTTGCTAAGCGCCTTTTAGATGCAGGATTACTTCATGGTGAAGAAAACACCGTTACTGGTAAAACATTGGGGGAAGAGGCTTTAACAGCGACTGAGACTATTGGACAAAATGTTATCAGACCATTAAATCATCCTCTGAAAGCAACAGGTGGACTTGTAATCCTACGTGGGAATCTTTCCCCTGATGGATGTGTTATTAAAGTTGCAGGACATGAAAGATTGCAGCATCGCGGTCCCGCACGAGTATTTAATTGTGAAGAGGATGCGTTTGAGGCTGTCGTTAATCAATCTATAAAACCAGGAGATGTCTTAGTTATACGTTATGAGGGGCCTAAAGGAGGCCCTGGGATGCGTGAAATGTTGGGAGTGACTGCTGCCTTAGTGGGTGAAGGGCTTGGAGAAGAAGTTGCTCTTTTAACTGATGGTCGGTTCAGCGGTGCTACACATGGCCTCATGGCTGGTCACATTTCTCCTGAGGCTGCAGTTGGTGGGCCAATTGCGCTGGTGCGCGATGGTGACATTATCAATTTTGATATAGAAAAGCGTGAGTTAAATGTAGAACTCGATACAAAGGAATTGAACAACAGATTACAAAGTTGGGAACCGCCTGAAGCAAATTATGAAAAAGGAGCTTTTGCTAAGTACGCACAAATAGTTTCAAGCGCCGCGTATGGAGCAGTCACTCACCCAGTATCTAAATCCTAATAGCCTATGCAAAACAATTATGCAGATATCGTAATAATTGGAGGCGGTGTTATAGGGGCTTCGGTCGCCTACTTTCTTTCAAAGCAGGGGGCGAACCCCTTTTTGCTTGAAGAAGAGAATATTGCTCGTGGGGCAAGTGGGAAAGCAGGTGGAATTTTAACCCCATTTGCACCTGCTGAAACACCTGAATTGAAGGATCTTTTAACTAGGAGCTTAGTACTTCACCAAGAACTTGCGGAGCAGCTAGATGGGAAGAATAGATATGATTACAGAAAGTACGAAGCACTTACGGTAGCTTCTAATCAAGACGATGCCATTAAGTTGCGCGAAGAACGCTTAACAACGGAGACAGAGTGGCTTGAAAATAACGAAATTCAAGCAATGCACGGATGGGTAAATCGAGAAACCCATGGTGGTGTACGTTTTATTAATCATCAATTAAATCCAGAGGCATTTACAAAAAAATTAATGATGGAGACTGTTGATAGAGGAGGGGCCTTTGATTTTTTGGAAGTTACAGGCTTACTTATAAATAAAAATAAAGTCGAAGGAGTTAAAACAAAAGACGGAACAATTTTTACTGAAAAAGTAGTTCTTGCGACGGGTCCTTGGATTCAAAAGCCGGAAAAATGGCTAGATATTAAGATCCCTATATTTCCTTTAAAAGGTGAGATTTTAAGAATGCAAGTGCCCAATCCTCCTGCAAATGGATTTTCAGATTTGCGAGGAAATTATGTTCTGACTAAACCTAATGGGCTTGTTTTTGTAGGTACTACTGAGGACGCAGTTGGATTCAATATTCGAACAACGCACAATGCAAAAGAACGAATATTGAAATCTATTTCCCACTACACAAGCCATTTAAAAGATGCAGTACTAGTGGAACAAACAGCGTGTCTTAGGCCTGTAAGTAGAGATAATCTTCCCATAATCGGAGAAGTTACAAATATTAAAGGTGTGTATATTGCTACAGGACATGGGAGAAAAGGAATTGCTCTCAGTCTTGCCACAGGCGAGGCAATCAGTGAGCTGATAACTACAGGGGAAAGCAGTTTAGATTTAAATGATTTTCGAATTAACAGATCATTCAAAGCCAAGTAGTTATTTAGCTATCTAACAGTCGCTCACGAACCTCAGCCAATCGTCCAATAGAGTCGATTGCTTTTTTTTGGTCCTGAACAATGCTCCTAATTATTACGTCCGTATATCCTATATCTGCTAATTTTTGAAATTCATCAGCCACAGTTTTAGGACTGCCAATTACAAGAGCTGTTGGATCAAATCCTCTATAGCCTTTGTCTAACAAGTCTGATGTAGATTGTAAGGATTCAGCATCACTTTCACCAACATAGATATCTCTTCTTATAGCAACAGTATTTTGAACCTTTTCATAAATTAGGCATTTTTCTGCATATTCTGCAGAAAAGGCCGATGCTTGTTGTAATGTGAGGCCAGGGGCTCCGAGCCATCCATCCCCAATTCTTGCAGCACGATCAAGAGCCAAGCTAGAGTTTGCACCTATCCAGATGGAAATATTTTCCTCAGGTGTTGGGGAAATCTCAGCATTCTCAAATTTCCAGCGGCCAGCACTACTAACTTTTTCTCCATTCCATAAGCGACGCATAATTTCTAAACTTTGCTCAAATCGTGAAGGTCGCTGCTTAACCGAGACACCTAATGCTGGAAATTGCCGATCATTTGGTCCAATCGCACACTGCATAATAAATGGACCTTTATGTATAGCTGCCAGTGTACCAATTTGCTCAGCAAGCAATACAGGGTGCCATAACGGTAGTAAAAAGAGAGCTCCAGCAGGTCTTGTATCCCATTCTGCAAGTATTCGTGCTAACACTGGAACATTTTGATAATACGAAAGTGGACCTGTACTGTGATGATCACCAACGAACAAGCTATCTAGTCCTGCATACGAAGCAGCGGAACACCGTTCAATAATCATTTGAGCGCCATCGCGTGCTGAATAGCCCGACAATGCAGTAGTTAGCGAAATGCCTACTCTCATACCAGTTACCCCCTATTTTGAAGACACACTTGTACATATGGCTCCCCGGCGAGGGCTCGAACCTCGAACCTAGCGGTTAACAGCCGCTCGCTCTACCATTGAGCTACCGGGGATCGTACTCAGTTTTAGCCGAAGTATTGCTTGATGCAAGCGTAATCCTTATTTTTCCCATAAAGCGAATACTATTTTTCTTTTCGTTAGCTGCGTGGATGACTCTAATTTTCTTCTGCCATCCAGTATCTTGGTCTTGCTTTTAACTCACGCAGTTCTAGGGCATCACAAAAATCAATATAGCGATTTTTTGGAACACCTTTCCATTCAAGATCTTCTAATGATTCGCTAATTGGTATATCTGTACGTAATGTTGCAAGATCTTGAAATAAAAGAGCTTCTTCATAGTTATCTCGAAAATTTTCTGAAAGTCGTTTGGCACCCCTAATAGGTACTATCCATTCTTGGTTATATTTCGGAATCATTTGGAGAGTTTTATATTGTTTCAAAATTAGCGATGATGATTTCTCCCCCCAGCCAGGAACTCCAGGGAATCCATCTGCGTTATCACCAGTAAGAGCTAAATAGCTTGGTATTGATGAAGGGGGGATATTAAATTTTTTAATCACTCCTTCTTCATTAAGTAACTGTTTCTTTCTTCGATCTAGCAATATCACTTTGTCCCCTTCTACACATTGAGCAAGATCCTTATCCGGAGAAGCTATTATTATTTGACTCACCTGCTTTTTAAAAGTTGCTACAGCACTCGCAATCATGTCATCAGCTTCATAGGTGGTCATTGGCCAGACAGTAATCCCCAATGCTTGCAAAGCTTTTTCGGCGATTGGGAATTGACTCAGCAATTCAGGATCTGTATCTCTACCATCCTTATATTTGCTATATAAATCATTACGAAAAGAGGGAATTGTCGAATCAGTTGCAGCAGCAATGTAGTCTGGTTTTTCCTCACGGATTAGCACGTTAAGGCTTGCTAAGAGGCCTGCAATAGCACCGACTTCTTGTCCAGCTATGGTTTTTCTCGATGGTGCACCAAAAAAAGATCTAAACAATTCATAAGTGCCATCAATTAAATATAAGGAACCTGCCATCGTTAATCATTTGAATTTGTAAAAACAATATCATCTTGCCCATGCTGTCC
>CAWVTC010000051.1:0-10833 GCA_963933025.1 uncultured Dehalococcoidia bacterium
GTTGTTTTTTAGTTGAATCCAGATCCAGGAATCATAAACCAGCTAAACTTATTTACTAATATGAACTTTTTAGCATCACTTTGGGTAAGGCTATTAATAATTATGGCCACCTTAGGACTAGCTTACGCGATATCACAAACTTCTTTCTAACTAGAAAACATCTTCACGAACCTTGTTTTCTTGGTAATCTCAAAACATACGCGTTAATCTAATTTAGTAATTCTTCTTCTCGGGGCACTATTTTCAATCCTTTATTTCATTCTCCGTTAAAGTTACTATGGTCAGGAGTTTTTATGAGTATCTTCCGTTCAGCTTGGGATTGTTGCGATGGCAAAGCTCTTGATATCGCATGTGTAGTAGCTTTTGTTGCTGGTATCGTCTTACTGGCTCTTGAACTTGCAGGCGTTTGTCTTCTAACCTGTTAACTAATCACCTTTCTGCAAAAAATAAGACACGACCAGGTAGACGAGTATAGCAACACTTATGATCCACCCGCGCCCTATCTTTGGCCGACTCCGCTCAGGAGGAGAATCTAAACCTATATCCTCCTCCTGAGTTTCGTAAACTGAATCATCACTGCTGTTAAATGGATCTCCTGACTCAAATGGATCTCCTGACTCCGTATGCATAGCACTTGTATCATGAATTTTTACTTCACCCCATACGTCAGATTCAAGAAGTATTGACTCGTCACCCCTACTTAACTCAGCAGAATCTTCCTTGTGAACATCTAGACTCCAACCTTCATTCTCAAAGCGATTGATTTCATCATTCAGTGTACTCATATTTTCTCCTGTCGCCGCAAACTAATCCATAACTAATACGCCAATAATAAACTCTAACACCGCTTAACAATAACCGTTCGTGGTATAACTCTATAAACCGAAATAAATAGGATAACTTTATGCCATATATGCTAGTTCGACTTCAGTGTGCAGTTGGAAAAACGGAACAATTTAACGAAGTAATGTCACATTTCGTCCCAATTCTTGAAGATAAGGGATGGATCCTCCGTGGAGCTTTTGCAACTAGTATTGGACGACTAAACAGATGTTATGACCTTTGGGAAATGCCTGATGCGAATCATATAAGTTCAGTGCTACAGCTAGCTGCACAAGAACCCGAATTCGTTAAATGGGGACAACAACTCGCTGAATGTTTGGAAGAAGAGGAGCTAGAGTTTATGGATGAATTACCTTATTCACTTGAAGCACGTAGGCGGCGTGGTGAGGTTTCTTAAAATATCGTTATTTTGAAGCCGAAAAAGAAGTTGCCTCGAATTGCTCTTGGATACGGATCCATATATAGCCACTCAGATTACGCGGCTGCAAAACAGTGGTGATTCTATGATTGATGGTCTCATAAGGTGGAGCATCAAAAGATAACTTTTTCCCAGACGCATCACGGGGGAAATCTTGGGGATGTTGATTTTGCACAAACGTATTAAGTGCTAGGTAATGGTTAATAGTTCCTACAACGCTATCCAATAACGTACTGTAGGAAACAGTCCACTTCGCATCAGTTGGAGAAAGAAATCTTGCAGCAAGACGTACTACGGGCCATTCATATTCCCCTTGACCTTGAAACAAGGAAAAACTTTTCATCAATTGATCTACGTTTTTATACTTAGCCTCAATTAAACCCTTATCCAGCTCACTCATACCAATTAGTGGGTTAGTCACTTCGATTAAACGGCGCTCAGCCTCGAGTAAACTAACCTCTTGGGGATTTAATTCATTTTGTTTAAAGACATCAAGGACTCTAACAATCCACCAAACATGTCGAGCTTCATCGAGCAATTCGTCAGTTCTAAAAAGCTGCAATCCAGTGTTCGAAAGAGGGCCAAACTCGCTAAGCCATTGGGTAACAAAGGATTCCTCTGAACTAATTCCTTCAATTCTTGCAGAGAACTTTTCCTCCAATCTTCTATGTAAAGAGGGCAATTCAGATTGTGGGAAATATTTAACAGTAGAAGCATATTTAATAACCTGTCCGCCTCGTACAACAGTTTTTTCCCATTTCTGCCAAAACCAATCAGGGTTTATTTGTGATATCCGCATTGAAAAATTACCTGTCTTTCTATGTTTCAAGCCTTACAGTAGATGAGGGAGGAACCTATGTTACGCCATATAGTCCTAATTAAACTTAAGCCTGATGTTCAAGAAACCGATATTGATCTCTTTCTTTCTAAGCTTAAACCAATTAGCGAAGATCCTAATGCACACAACTATCTTCTTGGAAAGAATTTATACAATGCACCAAACGAAAGATCCAACTCCTCAGCTCTCCAGGATGGGGAGTACTGGGATATGGTTATTTCCTGTCAGTTGGAGGATGCAGCTGGGTTAAAATCTTATATGGACTCACCAGAACATGCTCCACCTGGTGCCCTTTTAGCGGTGATCGCTGAAAAATTTATGATCATTCAATACGAAGAACAGAGACTAATTGAACAATCGGCTCAAAACTTCTTATGACTGCCCTTTGTTGCATTGCAAATCAAGTCTGCAAAGCGTAACGTGCACGCATGGTTGACTTTGAAAACGTTTTTCACATGGGTATTATTGTCCCCAATATTGAAACAGGTATGCAAGAGATTGCAAGCCGTTTCGGTGTTACATGGGCCGAACCAATCAAGCCAGCTGCAGTACCAATAGTACGTACGAAAGAGGGAATAGGTTCACTTTCTTCACGCTTTGTCTACTCCGCAGAAGGCCCTCCTTGGTTTGAGCTTATTGAAGCAGTACCGGGGACAGTCTGGGCTGCTCAAACATCAAACATTCACCACATCGGTGCATTTGTAGATGATATTGATGCTGAGGTAGAACGTCTTCTTGCTGAAGGTAATCAACTTGAGATGGAAAGTCTAGATGAAAACGGAAACCGTTCCAGCGCATGTTATATAAATAGTGAGCTGAATGTTCGTTTAGAAATATTCCCTAGTTCAGGAAGAGAAAGCTTAATGCGTGCTATCGGCATTGCGTAATCGTCTTGTTAGAAGGGGCTCCCCGAAAAAGCAGGATCATATAAATCTTTTTCTTTCTCGATTTTTTCTTTAAGATACGCAATTGTTTCCATATACATTTGTTTGGTTATCTCATCAGGCAACAAGTTCCCGCTTCCGTGAATTGCTTTTATTAAAGAATCAAGAATTTCTCGGTAGCATAAATTTTCCTCTTCTAAACTTGCGACTGTCGGATAACCTTCGGGTTTGCGCCATTGTTTTTGTAGGGAATCATGAATATTATTGCTCAAATTCACCCAAATCTCTTCGTTAGAATCAGCAATCCTTTCCAACTGTCGCTTTAATAATTCGCGAACAACTTGATTGTCGTTAAACAATAATTCACCCTCTTTCTCAACACGTTCAGAGAGATGCAAAAGAAGCCCTTTAATGCTCCGCAAATAGCTTGCAGCCCACTTTTGAGTAACATGTGGTGCAACACGCGTATCTAAAACCCATGACATACCATCAATTATCTCTTTTGCACTTGGCCTCATGAGTTTTTCCGTCTTCTGCCAGTTATAACAGCAGCAGCTTCTTGAATGTCCATTCCTATTACCGAAGCCAAGGAACTTTCCATTCTTTTAGACGTACCAAGACCCATGTTAGCAAGGACAGGCCTTAAGTCACGGCCATCCAAGTAACCTTCTAACGTTGAATTTAAACAAACAATCGCTTTAAAGGTCATCCATAATTCACAAAACGCAAGCGTTGGACGTGAGATCTTAAAGCCTGCATGCTCTTCATAATGTTGTAGCGTTTCATCCCGATCATGAATCTGTAACATGCCTTGTGAAAATGCCCAATCCTGAGCCGGATCACTTAACGCAGCAAGCTCAAAATCACTCATCGCAACAATCTCACCATCACGCCAAATTTCTTCGCCAAGCCCATTGTTACCCTTCGTTAACGCAATCTGCTTTGTATCAGTAGGTAAATTCTCTTCGAGCCAATACAGTGCTTCAGTAATTATGGGGAAAGGATCAGTTTTTCCCTCCTCCCATCGTTGCCTCCATGTTTCGAATTCTAAGCGCATCGATTGTCCTGGCGAATCTGGAACAGGTAACACCTCATCCAATCCATAACTTTTCCAATCTAGCGAATGCAATTGCGCAAGTCTCTCAGCATGCTTAAATGCGGTCCGCTTACGAATTCTATTGCCTTCCTCTCCAGGAAGATCGATACCTTCTACTTCTGTCTGCCCATCCACAAGTTCTCTAACCATGTGGGCACGACCTTCAGCAAAATCTATTTCCTTATCAAACCATAGCGGTTTGGCTACTGGTACGGGTGAACCCCAAAGTCTCTCATAAACACCCCATTCAACTTCGAGTGGAACTGGAACTCCACCACCACTTGGCGGGTTAACCCGAATAACCAAATTGCAATCTTTCGTGGTCCTTTTCCCTTGTTCTGCAAAAACAAACCAAGTTTCACGAGACATACCGGGAAAGGTCTGATAACAGGACTTAACTCGAGTTTCCTCACCAAATTTATGTGTGAGATATCGCGCAACGGCATCCAAATTCATTAACTAAGTCCATATTTCTTCACAACACCCCAATTAATAACTGGTAGGTGTCCATAACCTGGTTTACCATTCACAGTTAGTTTTACAGGTTGTTCTCGATGTACAGGCCTTATTACATCTCCATTCGGCAAAATGGTTTCCTCAGGATGCGTAACATCATAGACATCATGCTCGTAAACCTCTCCACGATATGCTCCTAACGACAACCCATCGTTATAACCACCATCATATCCCGTACCCTTAAAAACCCATGATCGTCCAGCGGCCTCTGCTTGAATATCCCATTTTTTTCCATCATTAGTCGTCACCATCAAATGTGCTTTATCAAATACACGAGTACCTGGAACAAAAGAGATATCATGCTCAAGATCGGTAACGTAAATTACCTCTTTACCGGAACCATCCGGCCAAGACATATGGCCATCAAGGTTCATTCGATTCCCTTCGCTGTCTTCTGCCATTTGAAACTGACCACCCATCTCATTGGTTGTAAATGCCAGCCAAATAAAAAGCGAACCTACTCCGGGAGGTCGCGGGCCTGTTTGGGGTTCAAATCCCCCCACGCCCGGACGTACACCCCAACTGTGATCACGGAATGTATACCAATCATCCACGGCTATCTTTTGTCCTCCTACATCAAGCCAACCATTCATCACTCCTACTTGATCAAACCTCATGTAATCCTGGTTTAGTCGACCATACGAACGAGCTTTGTGATATCCCTCCTCATAAGGAGGTGTCAAACCCGTATAAATTACATCAAAGCTCGTATTATGTTCACCAGGATCCAACTTGATACGAAGACTCTTCAACGGCTCAATAAATTCGACAGAAACAGGGGCATTAACCATGTCGTTTACATCAGGTCTCAGCGGACGAGCCACGCGTAAATTATGTTGAGCATCACCATGCTGAACACATGCAAAGCCCTCAAAAGTGTTCATATTTTTGTACTTTGCAAGCCCCATAATTACATTAGCAGCACCTTCTTTATGAAAACCCACAACCATACGATCAAAAAAACGATGATCACTTATGTCGGTGTTATCAAATGTCGTAGCGGCTTGATGTAATAAAGTTTCATCTAATTCAGTTAGCATCTTTTCCTCCGTTGATCTTGGCCCGAGTGTAGGCGTCAAAAAGAAAAACGTCTAGATAGGGAACTACCTCAGTTTCCTAAACGTCTCTCGGATCCCCTGAAGAACAGCATCTGGCTCCTCATAAGGCGCAAAATGGCCACCCGTTGGGTGTGTATTCGTATGAATCAGGTTGTAATACTTCTGATCTTCCTCAGTTGGGCCAAGACCAGAATCTGGTACAAGAAAGGTAATCCCAGTTGGTGCTTCGACTACCGGAACTCGATCATGTACCGGTTTCCAACTCTTAAAGCCGGATTCATGATAATAGCGCACTGACGTAGCAAAACTTTTTGTTGCCCAATAAATTGTCATAGTTGTTAAAAGATGATCCTTTGAAAATGATCGCTCGACATTACCACCACAATCACTCCAGTTACGGCGTCGCTCTAGTAACCAAGCACACATACCAACCGGAGAGTCATGCATTGCATACGCAAGGCTTTGTGGATCACTTACTTGGACTGCCACATGACTTGCAAACTTCCGCATCCTATCAGCTACAACTTGCCGTAGATCAGAATCCGTAATGGCACTTATGTTTCCCCCACCAGGAGACCAAGGAGTAACAGTATCAAATAAATCTAGTTTGAAAGTATTCGTCAAATGGATACCAATAAGTCGGTCTGCGTACTTATGACCTAGTGCAGAAGTTGTCAGTGCCCCCCAATCCCCACCTTGTGCAGCAAACTTTTCATAACCTAATTCATCCTGCATCAATTTTACCCATAAATCCGCAGTGCGGTCATAGTTAATACCTGATTGTGTGAGGGGTGTAGAAAAACCAAAACCTGGTAGTGAAGGAACCACAACATCGAAAGAATCAGCTGGATCGGCCCCAAAGGAAGCAGGATCAGTCAAAGGTCCTATAAGTTTATTGTAATCCCAAAAAGTCCATGGCCAACCATGCGTCAAAATGATCGGTATAGGGTTAGATCCTTTTCCTTTTTCATGGATAAAGTGGATCGGTAAATCATCGATTGTTGTCTGGAAATGAGCAACCTGATTAATTTCACGCTCCTGCGCACGCCAATCAAAACCATCAATCCAATAATCACAAAGTTCTTTTAGATATTTCCCATTCGTCCCGAATTCCCAATCAGAATTATCAAAATCATCAGCCCAACGAGTATTCCGAATTCGATCCTCTAAGTCTTCGAGAACTTGTTCATCAACTAATACTTCAAATGGCTCAACACTCATCACTTACCCCTATAGAACAAAAAGCAGTGCCCATCTAGGAACACTGCTTTTCAAATCATCAAATAACCTGATGGCTAATTAGGCAGATGGTGCTGTACCACGAAATTCTGGTTTAAAGCCTTCGGCTGTAAGGCCAGTCTCTCCTTGGTAAACTCCTACAAACTGTCGGGTCTGTATATACCACTGCCCATCAATGCGCGTATATGTATCTTGATAGCAAATACAATTTTCGGAAGTCTTTCCTTCCCCAAAATGTAAGAACTCTCCCAAATACCATCGTCCTGATGCTGTGTCACCAGTCACATCATCTATTACCCCGCTATAAACCTTCATGTACACCATTGGGATTCCTCCCATAATGCCCGTCCAGAGTGGAACTAGGTTATCACGACCCTTGTGCACTTCGCCGACATGCCACTCCCCATCAGGTGCCCATGTTTCTCCCCATGCTTCACCATCAAAACGATTGACGGCGTCCACATATCTTTCAGCGACCATCCGAAGCTCTGTATAATCCGTTGCAGTTGGTTTTCCCATTTTTTTCTCCTTTAATTTTTTTTAATTTTTTTTAATTTTTTAAGCGAACTAAATTTAATGCGTAAGGCCTTCTGTAGCACGCTTTTCACGATACTGTTCCATCCTATTTGCATCACTTGAAAGCATTGGACCTAATTCATCCTCATCAATAGTTCCAGCAAAATGACGACCCGCTTTCTCGCCATCATAAGTAATCCATTTCTCAGGTGTAATTTCCAAAATAACGCGTAGAGGTGAGTCAAGCATTTCAGCAAAATTAGCTGCTGCCTCAGCATTTCCACCACTTACACGATTACCAAGTGCTGGATAAAACCAATCTTTTAGTTCTTGGTTATCTTCATGGACAACTGCGCGACCCTTGGCAGTAGCAGTCCCACCGGGACAACCACTATCTGGAGGTGCCGTACGACCACTCACCACAACAGAACACCGTGGATCACGGCGCAAAGCCGATACACGATGACGATGCCCTGCACAGGTAATCCAAAATTTACCATCGTGCCAAACATAGGCATGCATAACACCTACTGGCCAACCATCCTTCGTGGACCACATAAGTACACATTCACCAGAAAGACTACAAATCTTATCGATTTGATCATCGGTATATGGATAAATAGAAACTGTTTCATGTTCGTGTGTTTGAACAAGTGCCATTTAAATTCCTTTAGAGACTTTATAGGATACGGATTGTACACCCCTTGAAGTACATTGGGTGATCTCAAATAATAAAATCATTAGGATACAAATATGGAGAGCTTATGGAACAACAATTGGAACCTTTGGAAATTCTACGCACTGGCTTATCGTCAATGCATCGAATGCTTGATGAAGCAATAGGTGACATGAACCTCGAACAATTGAACTGGCAAAGCAGTGATGGTGGTATCACACCTTTTTTTAGTCTCTGGCATTACGTTCGCACAGAGGACAACATTATCAATTTTGTTGTCCAAGGTAAGCCAACAGTATGGATTGAGGAAGAATTTAATGTGCAATTAGGTCTACATCGAACATCTCAAGGTACTGGGATGAGTGCAGATGAAGCAGCGCAAATTGTACTCACGGATTTAGCCCTTTGGCGCAAATACCAACAAGGTGTTTGGGTTGCATCAGAAAACTATCTTAGAACAATCTCACCCAGCCAATTCAACTCACGTAAAGTTACGATTAAGCCATTACCAGAAATGTCTCTATGGGATGGCTTGTTTAATATTTGTCTCAGTCATGGTTTTCGTCATGTCGGTGAAATTGAATATGCTCGTGGACTTCTTGGACTGGGCGGCTTAACAATTTAAATTCTGGATACCTAATGGAAGAAACTACAACATTCTTAATCGTGAATATTGTTGGAGGCATACTCGTACTAGGCAGTTACTTAGTATATATATCCCAATTTCCCCAAGAGAGTAGCCAACTATGGGGCGGGGTTTCAAAAAAAATTCAAAAGCTGATCGTACCTTTTATGTTTTTAGCTGCAGGAGGATACCTCTTAACAAGTTGGTGGTTTTGGCAAACAATTGATCCAAAATTTCTTGGCTTTGCTGGGAACTTTGGTTATACCGGCATTATAACTCTCTTTGGAATATTCCTAGGTTTTTCCACAGCATGGATTCCCACAGCGATAAAGGCTATACAAACGCGATCTACACGTTGGAAAATCACAACCTATGGTGTTCTAATAGTTGTCTCAATCTCCTGTTTAATAATTCTTTTTCTGATTTGCACAGCAACTGTAGAAACGAGCAAATCTCCGATAGGAAAAAATCTTGCCATTATCGGTTGGTGTTTTTTATGTTTTCAAACTGTTATTTTAGATGGCTTATTTTGGGTCATTAAATTTCAACCAGATAAAGCGTACCTAGTAGAAATTAAGATAAAAACGTAAACTTGCTGATAAGTGAGGAAACAATGTCTGTTATTGGTGATGGTCCCAACCCCGGTTTAGCACAGTTCGCAATTAGTGTAGAGGAGGTACCAAAGACAACACGCTTTTACTGCGACGTTCTAGGTTGTTTACCTGCTGGTGGCTTACTTGTATGGGGGGAACGATTAGGCACGATTCAAGGCCTTGAAGACCCAACAGCTGTACTCTGGTGGGGAATAGACAAGCAAGATTATGTTCAAATGGAATTTTGGGAGTATAGCCAACCTCGGCCTCGGCCTCGTACACACGACTGGAAAGCTTCCAATATCGGATACACACGCATAGGCTTCGTCGTCGATGACTTTGATAGCACTGTCTCTGCATTAGCAGCATGGGGTATAGGTACATTAACTCCTCCAATAGGTGAAATGGGTAATCGCCGTGTAGCTTTTCTAGATCCTGATGGAGTTCTCATAGAATTAATTGAAAAGGACCCCTTACTTGGCACCACCAGAGATGCACGTTGGCCTGCCTCTACTACATCCATAAGAAGTATCAGCCTTTCCGTTCCAGATATTGAACGTGCTCATCGATTCTGGATAGATACAATTGGTTTAGAAAAAATTTCTCCAGAGACCCTTCATACTCCAGAAATGGAAGAGCTCTGGGGCTTACCTGATGCGAAAAGTGAACTATTCCTTGCACGTGCTGGGGATGGCCTAATTGAGGTCCAACAATACAAGGACCCTATACCTAATCCAAAACCAGAAGGATCCTTATTGAACGACCTTGGAATTCTCAACATTGCTCTAGGGTGGCGTGCACGTGAACCATTCGAGGAGATGTACCAGTCTGTTCTTGATGCAGGATATGCAGTCAATTTAGAGAGGAACCCGGAAGGGCCATTTACTACCACTTATCTTACAGATGACCAAGGTTTTTCTCTCGAAGTATTTTATTGTGATCCCTCAATGGATAAACCCCTTGGATTTGAACCTGATTTTGGAATTCGTAATCCGAGACCAGGAGAGCAAATGGGTTAAGACTCTGATTCTTTGGAACTTTAACTAGCCATCAAATTACCTATTTGATTTATTAGTCTTCATCCTGTTTTTTATACTTTCTCTTTCGTCCAGCTCGTGCCCGGCATTTCGAAGAACAGTAAACTGGCTTCCCCCTCAAAGGAGAAAAAGCTGGAACTTCCCTTTTGCAAACTTCGTGCTCGGGACACCAGGTATATCTAATAGCATCAACAGCATCACGGGCTATCAGCGCCCATACCCAACCAGCCAAACACTCGGGTCGAATCATTGGAACAAGTCGCGATCGGGCACTGAACTTTTTAAAATCGATAGTTGTATAAAAGTGAAGCTTCAGTGTTAAAAGAGAATTCTCATTACCAAATTGTGGCTCCGTAAGATTAGTTTCTAATCGTGCATCCAAAAAATTTACTGCTTCAGCTATATCCGCCCATTCCCTCAACCAATCATTAGCAGTTGGAGCTTTTCCTGTAACAGGATGCAGACTGGGTTTTCGTCCTTTGAGTATCCCTGCT